>JALTZZ010000032.1 GCA_027051165.1 archaeon
GCCTCTTTATGATCTCTTCGTCTGTGATGTCTATCTTGAGAACAGATCGTTTTCCCGACATGACCCCCATAATACAAAACTCCAAGTCAACAATCAAAAAAGTTATAAGTAGCGTTAATTTTTATATAAAGTATAATCCCCTTGCGAGATGAGCGATGCAAGGTGTTAAAACTTAAATTAAGGCTTGATATTTCGAAGAAAAAAGATGTTATGGATGAAACTGTTGTTAAGATTAGCAAATTAGAGTGATTTTGTTCTTTTTAAACTTTCATTTTACTCTGAAACTAAAATTTTACATCAGTATTTTGTTTTAGAACTTCTTTTTAATTTTTGCAATTTCCTCGAGAACATTTGGTGTTGCTCCACCGTGCTTGCTTCTTCTTATCCTTACATGAACAAATAAAGGGACTTCTGTTATAACGCCAGCAACAAGAGCCTGCTGCGGTGGAAGTCTTGCTATTTCATCTAAAAAAGTTGGTTCTAATCCTTCTACGCTCGCAAGTATAGCCTCTAAGTCAGTCTTATTTGTTATTCTCTTTATAATTTTTGTTCCACACTGGCTGAGAACGTCTTCATCAATTTTTGATGGTCGCTGAGAAACAACACAAAGTCCAAAACCAAATTTCCTCCCTTCTCCCGCAATAGTTTTTATAATATCTGACGAAAGTGCCTGTTTATTCGCTGGTATAAAGTTGTGTGCTTCTTCAAGTATTAAGAATAATGGAGGGATCTTTCCCCTTATTCTTGCATTAAAGAGCTCAGATAATAATCTTGTAACTATAACCTCCTGAAGCCAAGATGTTATTCCTCTGAGGTTTATTATAGTTGCTCTACCGACCTTTACAATTTCGTTGAGTGGTATAGGTTTTTTAGAAAATATTCCACTTTCTATAAGTTCTTCAAAAATTGGAAGAATTTCATACTTAAGGTTGTTTTTTGATTCAAGGATTTTATTTCTCAAGTCTTCAAGTGTGTATTTACCCTTTAAATCTTTTAGTGCATCGACAATTATCCCTATCTGCCCCCCGCTGAGCTTGAAGGGCATTATTCCAAGTATCTCAGTTAATGATAGGTTGTATCCTCGTAGCGTGAGTTTTTCATCAGCGTTTGGTGCAATCTCAAGATTAGGTGCAAGTTCCCAAATTTTTTCCGCATAACCCTTGGGCTCTATTCCAAACATTTCCATCATCTTTATCTCATCTTCGTTGTCGTTTGGGAACTTCATGCTACCATATTCCCCATGCGGATCTATTATAACCGTTGGAACATCCTTCTCCATAAGCTCCTCTATAAGCACACCTACATCGTAGCTCTTTCCAGCACCGCTCTGTGCAAGAACGGCTACATGCCTTGTTACAAACTTGTTCACATCAAGGTATATAGGAACCTTTTCAGCCTTCTCTAAGAATCCATAAAATAATCCTTTCTTATAATCAAGATTTAGCTTTAAAGTTTTTATAACGGTATTTTTTGGAGCTTTATAAACTTTTGATCCTATTCTTATTGGTCTCCTTGGAAGTTGAAGAACCTCTTCTCTAACAAATCCAATTACCCTCGCTCTACCGAGGGTTCTTCCGGAATGATTTATATACATCTCCATTACTTGTGCGAGCACTTTCTCTCCCTCATGGTTTACAATAACGTAATCGGATTTTCCTACCTTACCTCTTGCGATAAATTCAAATTCCTCTATTTCGCTCTTTCCAAAAACCTCCCCTACGACTTCCATGTATGATACCTCTATTTTTATCCTTCTATGATACTTACAATAATATTTCTTGATCTTGGACCATCGAGCTCTACAAAGAAAATTCTCTGCCAAGTTCCAAGTAAGAGTTTGCTGTCTTTAAAAGGTATTGTAATGCTCGTATTCAGTATTATAGATTTCAAATGGGAGTGTGCATTATCGTCTATTCTGTCGTGTCTATATCCACCTCTCCTCGGCACAAGCTTGAATAACATATCTTCATAATCTTTGATTAATCCGTCTTCATTTTCGTTTATAAAAAGTGCTGTAGTTGTATGTCTTGTAAATATATTCAACAGACCATCTTTTGCTCCAGAGATTTTTAGAACTTCGTTTATTTTCTTTGTTATGTCTACAAGCTCAAAATTTTTAGTTGTTTTTATTGAGATATTCTTTACAAACATTTATACCACCACAAACATTTATATTACCCAGTAATCTTTTAAAATGTTTCTAAGATTTTTTAGCATTCCGTTAATTTTCTTCTTTATTTCATCGTCTTCCTTAATATCATCCTCAAAATCAACATCAAAATTAAATAAAGGTGCAAGGGAAGAGAAAACACAGAGAGGAAGTGCATGCAGATTGTATCCACCTTCCAATGAAAATATGACTCTAAACTTTTTTAGTCTGTTCGAAATTTCGTAATAAGCTTTATTTGTAAGGTTTAAATTAGCCAGAGGGTCCTTAAAGTGTGCATCATAGCCGGCGGAAATGAAAATTATTTCTGGCTTAAACTGCTCTATTATATCAAGTGCAAAGTCGAAAGCTTCTAAATAGCTTTTATTACCGGTTCCCGGAGGTAGCGGTAAGTTTATGGTATACCCCCTTCCTTCTTTCGCTCCTATCTCGTCTATTCTTCCAGTTCCCGGATACAACGGAACCTGATGTAGAGATACAAAAAGGACGTCGGAGCTATCGTAGAATATATCCTGTGTGCCGTTTCCGTGATGAACGTCGAAGTCAACTATAGCCACTCTTTTATACCTTTCTAAAGCTTTTTTAGCACCTACTGCTATATTGTTAAAGAGACAAAAGCCCATAGAAACGTTCTTCTCTGCATGGTGTCCCGGGGGTCTAACTAATGCAAATACGTATTTCTCTTTTAAATCGAGAGCCTTAAGCACACCGCCCACGGCATATAAGGCTACTTCGTAGCTGTATTCATTTACATATGTATCCATATCTATAAAAGCTCTCCTTCCGCTTGAACTCAGGTTTTTAACTCTCTCAAGAACTTCGTTTGTATGAACGAGCAATATATCATCTTCCTTAGCTTTTATTGGTTCTTCTATTTTTATCTTTGAAAAAACATCTTTTTCTTTTAAATAATCAATAATTGATAGGAGCCTCTTAGAATTTTCAACGTGAAATTCATTATCGTGCAGCAGATATCTTTCGCTGTAGATGATCATGCTCTCACCTATTCAACGGTTACAGATTTTGCAAGGGCTCTCGGCTTATCTACATTTCTCCCAAGCTTTACAGCTGTATAATATGCAAGCAACTGATAGACCGGGGCATAGACTAAGGGCAGAATTTCCTCCCTCGCATCAGGGACAACGATGTTTATGCAGTTTTCGGCTTCTTTGGTAGTTATGGCAACAACCTTACCACCCCTTGCCTTTATCTCCTCTATGTTGCTTATAACCTTTTTTCTGTTTTCTCCAGTTCCTATTAGAGCTATCGTGAGGAATCTTTCGTCTATGAGGGATATTGTTCCATGCTTAAGCAAGCCCGCACTCATGCCTTCTGCATGCATATACGTTATCTCCTTAAGCTTTAAAGCCCCTTCGAGGGCACTTGGGAGGAGCAACCCTCTTGCAATGTAAAAATAATTTTCTTTTGTGAAGTTTTCTTCTGCAACCTTTTTTATTTCCTTGTCTTTTCTCAGAACCTCTCTCATGTAGCTTGAGATATTGGAAAGTTCCCTCTCAACGCTGCTAACGTCTTTTCCATATATCTTACCGAGCTCCAAAGCGGTCTTGAGAATTATTGCAAGCTGGGATGTAAAAGTTTTTGTTGCACATACGGCTATTTCTAAGCCGGAGCCTTGAAGTATTGATACGTCTGCAAGTCTTGTAGCGGTGGAGCCAACAACGTTAACTATACTCGCTATTTTAGCGTTCCTCTTCTTAGCAAACTTCATCGCACTCAAGGTGTCGTATGTTTCTCCGCTCTGGGTTACACCCACAACAAGCGTTCTCTTATCAACAACGCACTTCTCTGCAAGCTCCGAGGAGTCAACGGCAACGACGAACTTGTCTGCAAGCCTCTTAAAATAATACTCAGCATGCATGCAAGCATGCAGGCTTGTTCCAGCACCGGTAAAAATAACCCTATCGTATTTATCTATAAGATCTACAAGCTCACCAACATCAACGCTCAATGCATTTCTAACAGTTTCAGGTTGTTCAAAAATTTCTTTGAGCATATAGTGAGCATAACCACCTTTTTCAGCTTTTTCAATACTAAAATCTATTTTAAATGGTTCTCTAAAAACGTCTTCTGCGGAGCTTATTTTCCTTATATAATAAGAGTTTTCATCCAATATTGCGTATTCTCCATCTTCTAAGGCAACAGCCAAGTTTGTGTGTTCTAAAAAAGATGAAATATCACTTCCTAAAAACATTTCTCCCTTTCCCACACCTATTAACAATGGACTCTCCTTTCTTGCACAATATATTTTTCTCTCCCTTGAATATAGAACTGCAAGGGCAAACGTTCCCTTTACCTCTTTTAAAGCTTCTCTAAAAGCTTTTTCAAAGTTTTTATATTTTTTCAGCTTATCCTCTATTAGATGTGCAACAACCTCAGTATCAGTTTCCGATCTAAATTTATGATTATTAAGCTTTTCTTTAAGTTCTCTAAAGTTTGAGATTATTCCGTTGTGCACAACAGCTATTTCTCCGCTACAATCTAAGTGTGGATGTGCATTTTCTTTACATACATTTCCATGTGTTGCCCATCTTGTGTGAGCGATTCCGATACTTCCTTTTAGTTCTGTAAATCTCTCTTTTTTACTTACCTCATCAACAAAGCCAGCATCCTTCCTCACTTCTATTTTTTCATTAAGAACAGCTATTCCACATGAATCGTATCCTCTATATTCCAACCTTCTTAAACTGTTTAGAAGAATTTCGCTTGCTTTTCTTTTTCCTATATATCCAGCTATGCCGCACATAAGCTACACCTTTGTTTTCTAACTTTTCGCATGGGGTTAACATTGTTAATATGGCAATTGTTTTAGCCACATCTTAAATCTTTTTAACAAGATAAATGTCAAGAAGGAGAATTATTAAATTAAAAAAGGTAAATATACAATGGTTAAGAGAATAATGCTGGTGAAACTTGATTTTTAAGCGTTTTTTACGAATTTCATATATTTATTTAACTTTACTCAGTATATGCATGAA
>JALTZZ010000033.1 GCA_027051165.1 archaeon
TGATAGACTCTTTACCTCTTTCAAGAGCTTCTTGAGCTCTTGGAAGGAATTTAAGGCTGTCAGAAGCGTTGTCGAAGATTTATTCAAGGTTCTCAAACTCCTTAAGGAGTCTGCACAGATATTCTAATCGCTCTGTTGCAAAGTTCACAGCTTTATGAGTCCTTTTATTAGGAATGCCCATATCTATGGGATTTAATAAAAAGGAGAAGCTCCAAGCTCTTGCCGAGTCTTGACTCTGCAAGGGGGTTATAAGACTATTTTTGTTGGCATTCCCAAAGGGTTATGGGAGAACAACAATAAAGGCAAGAAGGTTAATGCGATAGTCCACAATTTCTGGAGCTATAGATATATTATCGAGAGGCTGAAAATCACAGCTGAGAACTTTGGTTTAAAGGTTAAATTAGTTGATGAGAAATATACCTCATCTCGTTGCCCTTACTGCGGATCAGCCAAGTTCGTTAGAAGAGGCAGGCTGTTTAAATGCCTTGCTTGCGGTATAGAAGCCCATAGAGACGTTGTGAGTGCTTTGAATATAGCCCTCGTCTCCGTAAGGAGAGGAGGGTTTAACGGGGTGCTGACTCACCCCGTGCTTCTAAGGGTTGAGAAGCAGTTAGAAGCACAAACTTCCCCTCAGGGGAGGAGGTCAATATCAACTTCACTATTTAGCATCAAAATTTTATCTTGTTGACAGCTCTTTTAGCGTGCATGCTCCTTTGGTTAGGAAAAACTTTTATATTTAGACATGTATCAAAAATTTTTTTAAGGGGTGTTGCACTTGCTCGACATAAGGGTTGGAGAAATAGTTGAGGTAGAAGACATAAAAGGTTCAAAGAAGCTCTACAAATTAAAGGTGGATATTGGAAGGGAAATTAGAGAAGTTGTTGCTGGGCTGAAGAAATACTACAAGCAGAATGAACTTTTGGGAAAGAAGGTATTGCTTCTTGCAAATTTAAAACCCGCAAAAATATTTGGAGTTTTATCTCAGGGAATGCTGCTTGCCGCAGACGATGGTAAGACTGTTGCACTATTAACCGTTAATTCTGAAAAAGGAACGAAGGTGGTGGTGAAATGAAGAGGGAGCTTGTAGGTATATTGACAAGATGTAAAGAAGAACCGTGTATAAAAACAAGCGACGGAAAACTTCACCTCATTTATAACCTCTTCGACGGGCTCTCTGGAAAAGTAATAAAGATTACCGTAGAAGTCCTTGAATAATATACTTATACATCGAGAACCCTTACCTCCTTTGCATGCTTTTCTATAAACTTCCTTCTCGGCTCAACCCTTTCACCCATGAGAACATTAAAGATTTCCTCAGCTTTTTTTGCATCTTCAAGCGTTACTTTCAGGAGAACTCTATTTTTTGGATTCATCGTAGTTTCCCACAACTGTTCTGGGTTCATTTCACCAAGTCCCTTGTATCTCTGAATGAATATATTATCCTTCTTTCCTACCTTTTTCATAAACTCCTTAAGCTCCTTGTCGCTGTAGAGATAGTAGTCCTTTCCATTTAGTCTAACCCTATAGAGGGGAGGCTGTGCTATATAGACGTAGCCATGCTCTATCAAGGGCTTCATATATCTGAAGAACAGCGTTAAGAGCAGAGTTCTTATATGTGCACCATCTACATCTGCATCTGTCATTATTATTATTTTTCCATACCTCGATTTGCTTATATCAAAGTTTTTGCCAACACCCGCTCCTATTGCAGAAATGATAGCCTTTATCTCGTTGTTGTCCAATATCTTGGTAAGCCTTGCCTTCTCTACATTTAGGATTTTTCCCCTAATCGGGAGTATGGCTTGAAATCTCCTATCTCTCGCCTGTTTTGCACTTCCACCAGCACTATCACCTTCTACAATATAGAGCTCCCTTAACCTTGGATCTTTCTCAGAACAATCAGCAAGTTTTCCCGGAAGAGTAGAAGTTTCGAGTATGCTCTTCTTTATAACAAGAGCCCTTGCCTTTTTTGCTGCTTCTCTTGCACGCATTGAAATCTTAGCCTTCTCTATAATCTTTTTTGCAATATCTCTTCTTTTTTCAAGAATTTTCGAGAGATTTTCGCTGACTATGGACTCGACAACGCCTTTTACTTCGCTGTTTGCAAGTTTCGTTTTCGTTTGTCCCTCAAACTGCGGATCTGGATGCATAACACTTAGGATGGCTGTTAGCCCCTCTCTTACATCCTCTCCGCTAAGAGATTCTCCATTTTTAAGCCATCCCCTCTTCTTACCTATTTCATTGAGAGTTTTTGTAAGTCCAGCTCTGAATCCTATAAGATGTGTTCCGCCTTCTCTCGTGTTAATACTGTTTACAAAGCTTAGAACTTTTTCTTCAAAGCTATCGTTATACTGTATTGCAACGTTTACTTTAATACCGTTCTTTTTTCCTTCAAAATATATCGGTGTGTGCAGGGGATTTTTATTTCTGTTTAAGTATTTAACAAAGGCTATTAGACCCTTTGGAAAATGGAATTTATACTTTTTATCAATTCTTTCATCTTTAAAAATAATTTTAACATTGCTGTTTAGAAAAGCAAGCTCCATAAATCTGTTTTTTAACGTTTCATGATCAAATTCTATTGTTTCGAAAATCTCCGCATCAGGCTTAAATGTTATTTCTGTTCCAGTTTTTTTACATTCTCCAACGACTTTAAGCTCGCTTACGGGCTTTCCTCTCTCGAATCTCATGTAGTATATTTTTCCATCCCTGCATACTCTCGCTTCTAACCACTCGCTTAAGGCGTTTACAACGCTGACTCCAACACCGTGCAAGCCTCCAGAAACCTTATATACTTTTTTGCTGAACTTTCCACCAGCATGCAGCTTTGTAAGAACTATCTCAAGGGCTGATTTCTTGTATTTCGGATGAATATCTACGGGTATCCCTCTGCCGTTGTCTTTAACCGTTACGCTGTTGTCCTTGTGTATTGTTATCTCTATGGTATCGCAGTAGCCAGCTAAAGCCTCGTCTATACTGTTGTCTACAACCTCATAAACTAAATGATGAAGCCCTTGCTTACCTGTCGAGCCAATATACATTGCAGGTCTTTTTCTAACACCCTCTAAGCCCTCAAGAACCTCGATGTCTTTCGCTGTATACTCCATATAACCACCTAAGCAAAAACACGATTTCTGTTTTATTTTGCAAAGTTATCATTTTAAAGAATTACGAAATCCCGCGGGGTCGTGGGGTAGCTTGGCATCCTCGCGGCTTCGGGAGCCGTGGACTCGGGTTCAAATCCCGACGACCCCATATGCCTTCTGCACCTATTTCCATATGCCAGCTATCTTAGAACCGCATTTTGGACATCTTCCATCCTTTATATTATACTTGAGAACATCAAAACCTCTCCTCTCAATAAGGAGTTCCTTGCAGTTGTAGCAGTATGTATTCTCCCCTTCAAAGACGTTTCCCTCGTATACATATCTGAGCCCAACATCGTAGCCTATATCCCTCGCCCTTCTCAAGGTCTCAACAGGCGTTGGAGATACATCTGTAAGCTTGTAGTCAGGATGAAATCTTGTAACATGCCAAGGGACGTCTTTACCAAGCTCATTTTTTATAAATTCTGCTATTTCTCTTAATTCATCTTCGTTGTCGTTGTATTTTGGTATTATGAGTGTTGTTATCTCTATCCATATTCCAAGCTTCTTATACAGCTTTATGCTGTCGAGAACCTCATCCAAATCCGCTCCACAAACTTTTCTGTAAAAATCCCTGTTAAATCCTTTCAGATCAATATTTGCGGCGTCTAAGTATTTTGATATCTCTTCCAGAGGCTCGTCGTTTATGTAGCCGTTTGTTACGAATACGTTTTTTATGTTCTCCTTATGTGCAAGTTTGGCTACGTCAAAGGCAAATTCATAAAATATCGTTGGCTCCGTGTATGTGTATGAAATGCTTCTGCAGTTTGTAAGCTTGGCTTCTTCAACAACATCCTCTGGTGAGATTTCCTTACCCGGTATGTGCTTATCTCCCTTAGGAAGCTGTGATATCTCCCAATTTTGACAGTGCAAGCATGAGAAGTTGCATCCAACGGTTGCTATAGAATATGAATAAGTTCCCGGCAGAAAATGAAAGAGCGGTTTCTTTTCTATCGGGTCGACATGATAGGCTATAAGCTTTCCATATACCAAAGAGTATAGCTTTCCTCCCCTATTCTCCCTAACTCCGCATATACCACGCTTGCCCTCGCTTATTACACACCTATGCCTACACAGAAGGCATCTTACATTGCCGTTCAGCTTTTTATAAAACTTTGCCTCAATCATTTTAAAATAATAAAAAACTTAGCATTATAAAATAAAGCAAAAAATTAAGAACAAAGCCCCAAAGCTTCCACAAGCCTCTTTATTCCGTTGTGGCTGTAGTATATCGGAGATGCGAAAATGCACATGTCAACTCCTATTTTTTTATATTCCCTTACTCTATCAACAATTTCGTCAACGTTTTTTCCTATTGTAAAGTTCTCTAAGAGAAAATCCTTGTATTTAAAAACCTTCGTAATATCATTTTTTATTTCATCTGCAATTTTTTTAATTCCAAACTCCTCTAAAAAATCTTTATTTGCTCCTCTTATAATAACTGCTGATGCATATAGAAGCTTTTTCAAATTCTCATCGCTACACTCAGCAAGTGCTGGTGCATAGCAACCTATTTTTGTTTTTCTGTCTAAGAATCCCTTTGCCCATCCTATAAACTCTGGGCTTGCATAGTTTAGAAGAACCCCATCTGCAATCTTGGATGCTTCCCCTATCATTTTTGGTGCTGAAGCTCCTATAAAGATTTCAACATCCTTCGTCCATTTATATACCTTAATCTCCTCAACACAGCTCTTTATTTTCTCTATTACATTTTTCGGCTCTATTCCCAAGTAATTCAATCCATATACATCGCCCATTGCAAGTGCTATTGAAAATCTTCTTCCGTAAAGCTCTAAAAGTGTTCTAAAACTCTGTTTTATCTGGAAACACATATTTATAAGCGGTGATATTATACCAGTTGCAATTCTTGCCTTTTCTGTATTCTCAGCTATGAATGGTAGTATCGTGAAGCTGTGCTTAAATCTTATGTTCTCCCCAACAAAAATATAGTCATAATTATCTGCGATTCTGCAGAGATCATGGAGCTTGCTAAACTCAACGTCTCCATTTAGATTTATTCCGTAGAGCATATCTCCGCACATGCCTCAAGCACCTTTTTGTTTATCGGAATGCCAACAACAATCTCGTCAAAAAATCTTCCAAGCTCCTTTATTTTATCAATGAGTTCATCAGCACTTTCTGCATAAATCGAAAACATTTCTATAATTTTCTCATCTAAGTCGGCATAACCCTCCTTTTTGAAATTTTTAACCATTTCTTCGATTTTCTTTCTGTCGTAGTCTATCTGCTCCGCTGGAGTGCTTGCAAGCATTGTTGCAACAATCGTATTTGCAGCCCTTTTATCTCCAAGAAAAACGGGATTCCACAGTATTCTTTCTTTTTTAAATCCTTTAACAACACTCATTAGATAGTCTAATGGTCCGCTGAATATGTTTCCTTGTGCTATTTCATTGGCAAGCTTTATTATAAGTTTTCCTCTTGAACCAAAATATATTTTCGGTTCTTTTATCCAAGATGGCTTCTTTATAATTTTAAAATATTCTTTTATTTCATAATAATACCTTTTCATTCTCCCATATGGATTTTTTACCTCTATTCCCAATTTTTCAAGTTCATCCAACCCGCCTACACCTATACCCAAATCGAATCTATTTCTGCTAATTTCTTGTATTCCTGCAGAAGAAGATGCAATCTGCCAAGAATTTCTCGTAAATATGCTAACTATTCCTGTAGCAATTCTTATTTTTTCTGTTTTCATTGAGATTATGGAGGTGTATGTAAATATCTCTCTCGACGATATGTCCTCACCTATCCATATTCTGTAGAAATTGTTATCCTCACAGAATTTAGCTAAGTCTAATGCTTTGTTTAAAGGTGTGCTTGTTGTAAGCCCCAAACTAATTTTCACCATATCCCTCAACTTTAAGCCTCATTATTGCACTTTCAATTTCCTTAATCTCACGTTTTGATATAGGATTCTTTGTTTTATATCTTTTTATGTATTTGTTAACATCTTTTACTGTTAATATTGGTGTTTTTGAATTCTTTATTTTCTTCTTTACCCTGTTATTTGCAAGAACAACAAGAGCCTTTACTGGGTAGTTTTTTCCGGTTTTCGCCTTAATATACTTTGCAAGGAGGTATGCGTTTCTTCTTGCTTGGTTTATAGGATTTTCCTTTATAATGAACTTCTTTCCATTTTTAATTTTAATTCTCTTCCAGCTTCTTCCGTTTACATATACATTTCCACGTATATTTTTTGTTTCTATAACAAAAATTCCATTTTTTCCTAAAACAACGTGATCTATGTTTGTTTTGTTGTTTAGAGGGACATCGTTTATTATTCTGTAGCTCTTAAGCTTTTTTAAAGCCTTTGCAACTTTCTTTTCGCCATTGTATCCAGTCAGCCACCTAACTGCAAGATTGTAGCTTGAATATGCCTTATAGAACAGATATATAGATAGGGGCAAAAGCGGAAGAAGGATGAATGCAAGAACAAGATATATATAGAACTTCCTCTTAAGGCTTACATACATGTTCCTTGTAACCACAAGGTTTGCCAGACTTATCCTCTTAGTATTCATCATTATACCCTTAGTTCTGACGTTTAACACTTTAAATATTTTTTAACTTCTGTCGCTGAGGAACCTTCTTCTGTAATATACAAGCCTTAGTAGAGAACGGAGAATGAAGTAACCATAGTTCCCATTACCTGATAGACGTTGAAGGCAAGAACTGCGAGCAAAATTTTAACAGCGAACCTTTAGGTTGAGGCTAAAAACTTAAATTAATAATTTTTCTTGATTTAAATAATTGATTTAACCCCCTTGCATCACTCATTCCACAAGGGGGTTATTTTTTCTATAAAAACAAATTTTCCAAGAGAAACTCTTCATTCTTATAAAAGGACGTTTACATTAGAAACAAAGCAAAATTTTCCAGACGGAACGCAGAAAGATTTATATAGGGGAAGGGATATTAACCCTTTCTCCGGTGATAGGCATGAAACAACCTCTAATCCCAGATTTAAGACATTCAACATGGAGGAATTTCAAACAAATCTTTTTGACAGAAGAGTTGTAAAGAAAGAGCTGGCTAAAGCAGGGATAAAACCTGAAGATGATGCTTAGAGTAACGATAACAGCGATATTCTTTGAGAGAAGCGTAACTGATAGAGGAGCTTAAAAGGGAATGGAGGGCTTAGAAGAGTCGTTAGAGCTGCAGAAGTCCCTTCTGCGGAAGAAATTTGCAGCTTCCTCAGCAGATTTAGTGGAGATCAGTTCATAAAGCTTTTATCAGTTATAAACAGATTTATTAAGAGGAGCTCGGTAAAGCTCCTCGATACTACCGATGTAAAGCTGTTCAGAGAGCAAAAAATATAAATGGGGCTACGCTTTAGGCAAGGGGTTCTATAAAGGCTACAAGCTCGCTTTAGTCGTGGAGTGTTATTCTTTAAAGCCCATAGGGATTTATCTATACGAAAGCTCGCCGAACGACTCCAAGTTCTTCCTTAAAATCGTTAAAGACCTTAAGATAAGGAGAGTTCTGAGAAAAGGAGACAGAATAATAGCCGATAAAGACTTCTGCTCCCAAGAAAACTACTGGAAAAGCATCATGCACTATAAAGTCTTGTCTTTCCTAAGATAAATCTTAACGTTAAAAGGATTAAAGGAAGATTTACTTACCCCTTTAAAGCCCTTAAGGATAAAGAGACTTTATGATAGACTCTTTTCCTCTTTTAAGAGCTTTTTGTGCTCTTGGGAGAATTTTAAAGCTGTTAGAAGCGTTATCGAAGATCTGTTCAAGGTTCTTAAAAATTCACTCTCCTTGAAGAATCTTCACAGATATTCTAATCGCTCTGTTGCAAAGTTCGTAGCTTTATGCGTTCTTTTATTAGGCATATCTATGGGATTTAATAAAAAAGAGAAGCTCCAAGCCCTTGCTGAGTCTTGACTCTGCAAGGGGGTTACTTCATTATTTATACAAGTTAATCTTGAAAAACATGGATATCCCACTCTGTATATAGGTTTAGAGCATAGAGAAAAGTATCTTGATGCTGTTTCTGAAGGAAACAAGGAAAATTATAAACCTATTGTTGAATTCATGTATGATTTATATATTAAGCACAATAATGATTCCGGAAAAAGATGAAATTATGAAGGAATTTATAAAGATTAAGAGAAGCTCATCACTACTTGGTGATTAGAAAAGAACGAGAACACCGCTGTAATTGTTATGTGAGATTTTGAAATCAAAAACTGGACTATTTTATCTTTAGATTTAACTTTTTTTAATAGGAAAATTAATAAAGAATTGGAGCATATAGAAAATTTATGAAGGTGTTCGAGGTAGATGGGCTTAAGGTTATCGATACGTTTTGCGAAGCCTTTGATGGACTGTTTACGAGGATTATTGTAACCGCAGAGAACAGAAAACTTCTTGAAAAAGCGGTATGTTCAGCAACCGCCTTGCCTTCTACGGTTTTCGGCAAAAGCGAGGCTGGCTTAGAAAGGTGGCTTAGTGAAGATGAAACACCTGACAACAGAGTTGGTGCTGTAATCCAGATATGGGTGAATTACTCAAAGAAGGCTAAAGAAAAGCTTGAAGATGAAGTAGGCTGGCGTGTTAGGCAGGGAATACTCGTTGTTCCTACCACGAGAGTGTTTAATGCTCTGGAAGGTGAGGATAAAATAGATACATTAAATAAAATTGGTCACTGCGGAGATGGGTATGAATTCTTTGAGAAGAGATTCGGGAGAGATGTTATAAATATCCCAATAATGATGGGAGAGTTTCTGATAGAGAGGTATATAGGCGTAGCAAGAGGAATTGCTGGTGGCAACATATGGTTCTTCTGCAAAGATATTGAAAGCGCTCTTGAAGCTGGAGAAGAAGCTCTCAAGGCTATAAAAAATGTAGCTGGCGTTATAACGCCCTTTGACATATGCTCGGCTGGAAGCAAGCCAGAAACGAAGTTCCCGGAAATAGGTCCAACAACAAACCACTACTACTGCCCAACCTTAAAAAACAAGATTCCCGACTCCTTAGTGCCAGAGGGTGTTAGCTCAATTCCTGAGATAGTAATAAACGGAATTAACTTAGAAGCTGTGAAAAAAGCTATGAGGGTAGGAATACTTGCAGTTAAAAATGTAGAAGGCGTTTTATATGTTGGAGCTGGAAACTACGGTGGAAAACTTGGAAAATACAAGATATATCTAAAGGAGATTCTGGAGTGAGCATTTATGGAGGTTTTCCTGATAAAGGGGGATATAACAGAGGTAGAGTGCGATGCAATAGTTAATCCGAGCAACAGCTACGGTTACATGGGAGGCGGTGTTGCACTGGCTATAAAAAAGAAGGGTGGTGAAATAATAGAAAAAGAGGCAGTAGAAAAGGCTCCAATTCCGGTAGGTAAGGCTGTAGCTACAACCGCTGGAAATCTTAAGGCTAAGTATGTTATACACGCTTCAACAATGGAGAAGCCAGCAGAAAAAATTGGTATTGATAACGTTTTGAAAGCTACGGAAGCCGCATTAAAGCTTGCACTTGAGCTAAAAATTAAATGCATAGCCTTTCCCGGCATGGGGACTGGAGTAGGTGGTGTTAAAAAAGAAGATGCCGCAGAAGCTATGATAAGTGTTTTTGAAAGGTTTAAAGAAAGTGATATAAAAGTAGTTCTTGTTGCATTCGATGAAGAGCTCTACGAAGCTTTTAGAAATGCTCTTGAAAAAAGCAGTCTAAGCTTCAACCTCAGCCTCGCTACTGGCTCCTCTTAAAGACCTTATAGAGAGTAGTGAAAACAGTGTTAAAGTTAAGCCAAGTGCTATTGATACAATAAGATCGCCGGTAGATATACTGCCGAGGATGAAGAGGCTTATCGAATCGAGTATAAGTCTAACAGCAATCACAAAAATTATAGCCACAACATATTTTCCAAAGCTCTTTTTTTCAAGTGCGGAATCTATTATTTTTCCAAAAAGGGCTATTATCGCTGAGAACATGAAAAGATCTATGGAGCTTGAAATGAAGGCTGGAACGTAGCTTTGTAAACTCTGTCCCTCGACGATTTCCAAACTTAAATATCCTTTAACAACACCTGCAACTGCTAATATTATAGCCGTTACATACGTAAAGAAGCTGAGTCTTCCTGCAAAGAAGGAAGATTTAAGCTCGTCAACGAACTTCTGTATGGTGCTTTCTAAGTTGAATCCTTTGATTAGCAGAAAAGTTCCAACAACTCCTATAATAAGTCTCCATCCTGCATCTTTAAATATCGCATATATGATTGCGGCAAGCCCGGGTAAGCCGAAGAAAAGTCTCGCAAGCTTGGGTTCGTGTGCTACCTCCTTTAAAAACTCCAAAATTAAATATACGGTGCTTTCTATTTTTTCGTGCTGTCTAACAACAACTCTATCTACATGATTTACCTTAATTCTTGACTGAATTATTGGCAAAATATATTCATCGCTTGCACCATCGCTTATTAATATAGCTTCCTTAGCATCAACATCTTTAAGAACGAACTCAAGTTGCTTAGCGATTCTTTCATCGGACTCTATACCAACGTTTCTGCTGCCAGTTAAAACGCATATTTCAACATCTTTGCCTTTTTTCTTAAGCTCATCGTATACCCTTATTCCCTCAAATAGGGCATTCGCATCGCTGTCCCTTGGATCAGCAAGAGCAAGCTTAACAGCAGCATCGAGAACGTTCTCTCTGCCAACTACTGGACCTTTTATTCCCGTTTTTACTTCAAGGTCAGCATCTCTATCAACACATATTAAAAGCATCATTGCACATCTAAGTGAGAGGGAGAATATTAACCTTTCGAAAGCATTATGCACATGTTATTGTTTATGCATAGCTTACAATAAAAAGGAAGGTGCTAAAGTTGGAACCCTTAGAATCAAAAATAACAAAAACAATAGTTGAACATACGCTTAAAGAATGGACTGAGCTGTCGCAGGTTGATGTTGTAATTGTTGGAGCTGGTCCAAGCGGATTAACTGCTGCAAAGTATCTCGCTGATGAGGGATTAAAAACGGTAGTTTTTGAAAGAAGGTTAAGTTTCGGCGGCGGAATTGGCGGAGGTGGAATGCTATTTCATAAAATTGTTGTTGAGGAGCAATCTCTAAGCATTCTTGATGACTTTAACGTAAATTATAAGAAGGCAGATGATCTATACGTTGTTGATGCCGCTGAGCTTATGGCAAAGCTTGCATCCAAGGCAATAGACAGCGGTGCAAAAATTATCCACGGCATTACCGTGGATGATGTTATATACAGAGAGGATCCTTTGAGAATAAGGGGTGTTGCAATACAGTGGACAGCCGTTATAATGTCTGGCTTGCACGTTGACCCGCTCTTCGTATATTCCAAGGCTGTTGTAGATGCAACTGGACATGATGCAGAAATTTTATCTGTTGCTGCGAGAAAAATTCCAGAGCTAAATTTAGCCTTATATGGTGAAAAGTCTGCACACGCAGAGCTTGGCGAAAAGCATGTCATAGAGAAGACAGGAAAGGTTGTAGAAGGCTTGTATGTGGCTGGTATGGCTGTTGCAACCCTCCATTCTACACCAAGAATGGGACCAATTTTTGGCGGAATGCTGATATCTGGAAAGAAACTTGCAGAAATAATTTCAAAAGATTTGAAAAAATGAGAAAATTATGAAATGCAAAATCTGTGGTATAAGAATTGCAAAAATGAGATGTAGAAGGTGTGGAAGAGAAATCTGTATAAAGTGCCATGTTTCTCATGGACTCTGTATTTCATGTAGAAGGGAACTTATAAGGATATAGATAGGAGGTAATTAAAAATGCCGTTTGAGGTTAAGCGGGGAGGCTTTGCTCTTAGATGTTCGGAATGCAACAAAATCATTAAAGGCGAGCCAATATTCCTTAAAACATGCTGTGTAAATAAACCGAGAGCATTCTGCAGCAAAACGTGCTTGGATAAGTGGCAGAGAAAATGGCTCATGAGACAGGAGCAGATAACAAAGAGAAGCATGTTATGAAGATAGAGGCAGTAGTTGTAGATGTAGATGGAACAATAACAGATGAAAAAAGAAGATTAAACCTAAGAGCTGTAGAGCTTATAAGGAGGATTGAGGAGAAGGGGATAAAGGTAATACTTGCCACCGGAAACATAGCCTGCGTAGCCGAAACATTGTCAATATTTATAGGAACAAGCGGCGGTCTTATAATAGAGAACGGCGGTATAATAGAGCTTAGCGATAAAAAAACTAAGATAGTGCTTGCCGATGATAAGGAAGTTAGAAGAGCTTTTGAATATCTGCTAAAGAACTATAATGTAAAGCCTGTTCCGAGAATAGAGCTGAGAAAAACAGACCTTGCAATTCTGAGAGACAATATTGATGTTGAAACTGTAAGAAAAGCATTAAAGAACTTCAAGGTTAAGGTCGTAGATTCTGGATTTGCAATACATATAATGTCGGAGCATGTAAACAAGGGATATGCGTTGAAAAAGCTTGCCGAATATGAAAAATTAAATTTGAAAAATGTTGTTGCAATAGGTGACAATGAGAATGATAGGGAAATGTTAAAAGTGGCTGGATATAGTATTGCAGTTGCAAATAGAAGCTTAGATGCAGATTACGTTACAAAAAGAAGGCTTGGCGAGGGAGGAGCAGAAGCTCTTATGCACGTTCTAAAAATGATAAATGATAGAATAGAAGTGATGGAAAAATGAGGAAAAAAATAAGGAAAATATGCCCGATATGCGGAGCTGAGACTGAGAAGCTTTACGATAATTTATGTAGGGAATGCTATGTAAAGTCGAAAGAATTTTTAAAGATAAAGGATACAATAGAAGCCCAAGTTTGCAAAGACTGCTTAAAATATCTCAGAAAAAACAGCTGGAAATTCGTTAGCGAGAACTATGAAGAAGTTTTAGAGGAGCTTACATACGCACTTATAGAAGACAACATAAAAGTAAAGGAGATTGAAAACAGTGTAGCTGAGATAGAAATCCTTGAAATAGACCCATATAATAATTTTTGTAGAGCAAATGTAAGAATTTATGGAAAAATAGACGATATTGAGTATAAAGAGGAGAAAGAAGTAGAAATTAAGGTAAAGCTTGTTCAATGCAAGGACTGTGCAAGAAAGGCACGTGGTTACTACGAAAGCATTTTACAGATAAGGGGTGCCAATAAAGAGGAGCTTGAGGAGATTAAAAGAGTTATATACGAAAATATAAAGAATTTCAGCAGAGAAGATTCCAAAGCATTTGTTTCAAAGGAAGAAAGGCTTAAAGAGGGATTAAATTTTTATATGGGCTCAAAGAAGGTTGCAAGAAAGATAGCAAATATTTTGAAGAAAAAGTATAATGCAGTAATTAATGAGTCGAAGAAACTATATGGATTAAAAGATGGAAAAGAGGTATACAGATACACGATCTCTGTTAGACTGCCTAAGTTCAGAATCGGAGATATATTGGAAAAAGATGGTAAATATTATCAGATTATAGGTATAAGCAATGATATTGTTCAGCTTCAATCTATAGAAAATGAAGAAAAAATAAAGATGAATCTGAGAGATGTTGAGAACTCAAGGATTGCAGCAAAAATAGAGAATCTTCCCAAAGCAGTTGTTATTTCTAAGAACGAAAAGCTTAAAGAGGTTCAACTTATGGATTTGGAGAGGTTTAACACCTACACCATAAAAGGGGAATTTGATATTAATGAGGAGGTTAAGATTTTCAAAGCGGGAAAAAAAATTTTCGCTATTAAACAGAGGTGATGCAATGGACATCGAAGAGAAGCTTAAAGTAATAGAGAGGGGAGCTTTAGAAGTTGTAACAAAAGATGAGCTGAGAAGACTCCTTGAGGGGAAAAATAGTCCGAGGACTTATGTGGGCTACGAACCAAGCGGTAAAATTCATCTCGGACACATGATTAGCGTTACAAAGCTCATAGAACTTCAGAACATAGGCTTTGACGTTGTCGTTCTTCTCGCAGATTTGCATGCGTTCCTGAACTCAAAGGGGAGCTTAGAGGAGATAAGAAAAACCGCAGAATACAACAAGCACTGCTTTATAGCCTTAGGTTTGGATGAAAAAAAGACAAAATTCGTTTTTGGTTCAGAATTTCAGCTCGATAAGGAATATACGTTAAATCTGCACAAGCTTGCTTTAGAGACTACTATAAGAAGGGCGAGAAGAAGCATGGACGTCGTTAGCAGAGAAGAAGAGGATCCAAAGGTTGCAAGGGTTATATATCCCCTTATGCAGGCTTTGGATATAGCAATGCTTAACGTTGACGTTGCAATAGGCGGAATGGATCAGAGAAAGATACACATGCTTGCAAGAGATAATCTACCGAAAATAGGGTTTAAAGCCCCTATATGCATTCATCTACCGATTATTCACGGTTTAGATGGAAGTGAGAAGATGAGTTCGAGCAAGGGCAACTTCATAGCAGTTGATGACGATGAAAAAACGATAAGAACAAAGATAAGAAAGGCTTACTGCCCAATGGGTGTTGTGGAGAACAATCCAATTATAGAGATATACGAACATATAGTTTTTCCAAGATTTGAGAGGATAGTTATAAAAAGACCAGAAAAATACGGTGGAGATGTGGAGTTCAACAGCATAGATGAGCTTAAAAAGCAATTCGAAAACAAAGAAATCCATCCACAAGATTTAAAAGACAGCTTGGCTGATTATTTAGTTGAAATTTTATCAAAAGCAAGAGAATATTTGGCTTCAAAAGGATATTAATCAACTTTTATTTTTTACATACTCAACGAACATTAAGGGATATTTTATTTCCTCAATATACTTTAAGACACCCTTGCATTCTACGCTATCAACCTCGACAACAACCTCTGCATAGAGCATTTTCTCATTTAAGCTGGAGTAGTTGAATTTATTTTTTTCTGTAATATTTATTTTCACCCTTACATCCTTAACGAAAGGCTGATTCTTTATGCTCTCCTCAATAGCCCTTTCGAGTATTTCTCTGCTCCTCTCGCTAACGGGAGTGCCTATAAACTGATGATATATGCTTGCAAGCTTTATACCAAGCTCAAATAGGCATTTTTCCCTACTGCTCAAGTTGCTGTTCATAAAAAGTTTGAATATATTAATGTTGTAAGAAATTTTGGGATGATGAGGTTATCCCTGACTGATGAAATGATGATGGAAGAGCCAGCTGACCTCTTAATCTTATTATTTTAGTTTTAATTATCAAATTTTCTAAGGTTAAATACCCATGTATCAGACATGAAGATTGCATGGAGCATTGCAAAGAGCGAATTTACGATAGAGGATCACTATTACTTTTCAAAGCTTAAAAAGTATATAAAGGAAGCAGAGATGCATGTGGAAGAAGTAGAGAACTTTGAGGACTTTGAAAATTTCGATACAATCGTTTTTAACTATCCGGAAAAATTTTTCAAAAAAGAAGAGATAAAGCATATAGAGAGATTGCTTAAAAATGGTAAAAAAATTATAGTAACCGGATATTATAGAAATGAAGATAAAATCGCTGATGTAGTGAACTCACTAACGGAAAACTTTGGAATTTTATTAAATAAAGATGAGGTTGTTGATGAGGAGAACAACTTAGACGGGGATAAGTATTTCGTAGTTACGGGCAAGGTTAAGTTTGCTGGTAAGGTTTTAATGCCGTGCTCGTGCTCTGTAAGCTATGATGAAGCAGATGTTATAGTTAAATCTGAAAAAAATGATGTCATCGGAGTTATGAAAAAAATAGATAAAGGCTTGCTGATAGTTCTTGGCACATGCGTGTTCTGGGACAACTACTCAATAGATAAATTTGACAACAAGGTATTCTCATTATCTCTTTTAAAAAATAAACTTATCTAACTATTTTGTTCTTATAAGCTTTTATAATTTCCTTTCCCTCAACAAAGACAATGTTCATATCCCTTGCAAACCTCTTTGCATCTTCATAGCTTAGGCTGTATCCATTATTTCCAAGCATCTCGCATATCGCTGTCACTGGCGTGATTCCAGCAAGCTTTGCGAGGGCTAAACTTAGCTCCGTATGTCCTACTCTCTCATAAACGAGATTTTTTGCACCTATCAACAGTGGCACGTGCCCTGGGCTTCTGAAGTTTTTTCCGAATTCCTCTCTATTGCATCCGTTTTTGCAGAGCTCCGCAAAGCTCCTTATTGTTAGTGCTCTATCTCTATCGCTTATCCCCGTAAATGTTTTTCTATGGTTTATAGTTATGGAGAACGATGACCGTTCATCATATGGTATATCATCCGGCTTTAAAAGCTTAAAAGCTTCAAATTTCTTGCTTGAATAGGTGAGCACGTCGGTTAGGAATGGCAAGCCAAGCTTTTCTGCAAAATCGTGCTCCACAGCTAAGCATATTAAACCACCACCCTCCCTTCTCATAGTCTTTACATGCTCCCATGTTACAAACTCTGCACCTATCACGAAGTCCGTCTCTCTCTCCCTTGAGTCGCTATCGAATACGAGGACAAATTCTCCATTTTTAAGAGCCTCTATTGCTCGTTTTATCATGCTACCACCTTAACTGCTACAATATCTCCATCTTTTAAATTAAGCTCTTTTCTAAGCTTTTTTGGAGAGATAACCTCCATAATATCTATATAATGGCTCCTAAGGGGAATTACTACAGCCCCTTCGATGTTATCAATATACGCTTTAAAGCACTTAACAGCACCAAAACTTCTGTCTTTTTGCTTAAATCCTTCTATAAGTATGCCGTCCATTTTTCTCAGCATCTGATATATCTTTATATCCTCTCCGGTTGCAAGCTTCAAATTTAGAGTCCCCGGGTATGGATCGAATCCAAGCTTTTCTACGAACTGCTTTCTGTAGCCTTCTAAGCTCATATAATATTTTCCCTCTCCCAAACCAGAGGTTACTATACCATTTATTGTGTATATATGTGCATGCTCGCTAAATATTTTTTCAAGTTCTTTATAAATTCTAAACAAATACTCCAAGCCTTTTTGCGAAATTTTTACATATTGCCCTTTAGAGCCGACATTTCTGACAATATATCCGAGTTCTTCAAGCTCCTTTAATTTTCTCGAAGCTGTCTGCTGCGAGCACTTTAAATCTTTTGCAATTTCTTTTGAAGTTATTTTCTGGAGCTTACAGTCACAGCCCCTTTTAGCCAACGAAACAAGTAGCTCTACTATGCTTATATTTTTTATCCTTTCATTCACCCTCATTTTTTGTTCTGCACTCCGATTTTAATTGATATCTATCTACTCATTTTTGAGTTGCTAATCATTTTTGATCATTTATTATACAACCACTACTGTATTCTTAATTACGTAAAAATTTTTTATATCATACATCATATTTAATTGCATGAGGATAAGCATTGATATCGAACTTAAGGATGTTCCCGGAGAGCTTCTCAGAGCATTGGAACCAATTGCAAGCTATGGCGGCAATATCGTTAGTATTGTTCATTTGAGGGAAGAGAAAAAGGATAAAGTTCCTGTGCATTTAATATTTGAAATAGATTCACAAGAAAAACTAAAAAAAATTCTCGAAGAATATGAAAAAAGAGATATATCAGTTTTAAAGATTGGAGAGGCTAAAAGAAGAATTGTTGTTACCGTTGGAGTAGTTGGGCATATCATAGATACTGATCTTATGGACACGATAGATAGAATAAATGAAGTAGAAGGCGCCTTGGTTGAGGATCTATCTCTTAGAATGAGCGATCCAGAAAAAGAATCCTCGGCAATATTTAAGGTAGTTCTCAGCGACGAGGAGATTAAGGAAAAATTCTTCGAAAGGCTCTATGAAATAGCAAGAGAAAAGGATCTCTTAATAATAAAATCTATAAGTGATTAAAAAAGAGGGATAGCATGAAAGAAGTAAAAGTTCAAATAATAGGCTTTGGTTTCATTGGACAGAGCTTTGCCGAGGTTCTTACTAAAAGGAGAGAATATCTAAAAAGGAACTACAATCTTGATATAAAAGTAGTTTCAATAAGTGATATAAGTGGGACAATATATGGTGATATAGATTTAATAAAGGCACTGAGAACTATGAAAGAAAAGGGGAGAATTGTGGATTATCCAAATGAAGCAAAGGTTAAGAAGAGCAGTGGTTTGGGTATAGAGGCTATAGAAAACATAGAAGCTGATCTTGTTCTTGAGCTCACTCCATCGAACATAAGAGATGGAGAACCGGGATTAAGTCATATGCTGGCAGCATTTAGGAATTCTAAACATGTTGTAACCTCAAACAAGGGACCATTAGCCATAGCATTTAAAAAGCTTAAAGAAGAAGCAGAAAAAAATGGTGTAGAATTTAAATTTGAGGCAAGTGTAGGTGGTGCAATGCCTATTATAAATTTTGCAAAAGAAACCCTTGCAGGAACAAAAATAATTTCTGTTCAGGGAATATTCAACGGAACAACGAATTATATATTAACTAAGATGACAAGAGATAATGTTCCTCTTGATATCGTGCTTAAAGAAGCTCAAGAAATGGGAATTGCAGAAAGAGATCCAAGTTATGATATTGATGGCATAGATACGGCAAGCAAACTTGTGATAATAGCAAACGCAGTAATGGACATAGATGCAACAATAAAAGACGTAAAAATAGAGGGTATAAGGAAAATTACGCCAGAGCTAATTACACTTGCAAAGGAAGATGGCTACGTTGTTAAGCTTATAGGTGAGGTATGCAAAAACAAGCTTGAAGTAAGCCCAAGGCTCGTGCCCATATCGCATCCACTGAACGTTGGTGGAACGCTTAACGTTGCAGTTTTTTATACTGATATTGCTGGTGAAGTAACCGTTATAGGAAAAGGAGCTGGAAAAGAAACTGTAAGTGCTCTTCTGAGCGATATAATAAGTATATATCGTTGCAGATGATGGGGTTGAGAATTATTTAAGGTGAGAACGTTGAGTGACATGTGGGAGGTATTTATAAGTTACAAAAAAGGTGTTCAAGATCCGGAAGGCGAGACTACACTCAAAGGCTTAAAGATTCTTGGATTTAAAGAGATAGAAGATGTAAGAACTGCAAAAGTCTTTAGGGTAAAAGGAAAAATAAGCAAAGAAAGAATAGAGGAAGCTTGCAAAAAACTTCTTGCGAATCCAATTAGCCAAGACTATAAAATAAGGAAGGTTGATGAAGAAGAAGGCATGAGAGTTCGTAAAATAAAAAATGGAACTGTTATAGATCATATAAATCCAAGTCAATCATTAAATGTTCTTAGAATAATTGGAATAGATTCAAACTACAAAAAAACAACTGTAACTGTTGCTATGAACGTTCCTTCGAGAAAAATGGGGCTAAAGGATATTGTAAAGGTTGAAGGAATAGAACTCAGCGAAGAGGAGGTAAATAAAATAGCACTAATCTCTCCGAATGCAACAATAAATATAATAAGGGACTACAAGGTAGTTGAAAAGAGGAAGGTTAAGCTTCCAGATATTGTGGAAGGTGTTATAAAGTGTGCAAACAGAAACTGCATTACCAACAGCGAAAAAGTTCAAACAAAGTTCTACGTGGAGAGCAGAAATCCCATAAAATTGAGATGCTACTACTGTGAAAGAATTATGGAGGAGGAAGACATAGCAAAGCAGTTTTAGCTGAGATTTCTAATAGCCTTTCTTATATAGTATGCTTTTTCTGTAAATCTGCAATTTTTTAGTTCTTCTTTTAAGGCTTCTATAAATTTTCTAACTTCCTCTTTGTTTGCGTATCCCTTTATTTTTCTAACTTTCTTGGGATCAAGTTCGCTCCAGATATAGAGAACATCTCCATCTTTACAGTATATTTTAACGTTGCTTGTGCTACCACTACACATACAGTATCTTTTTTCGATATATTTAAATTTCATATAATCTTAAGCCATATCCTAACATAATTAAATTAAAGCTAAGGCATAGTGTTATGAGGAGATGTGAAATAATAGCAGTAAGAAAGTGTTTTATAAATATTAGATGATGAACTATAAAATAGTTCAAAAGTTTTATGAACTTAGGGTTGTGATGTTGAAGTTCTTGCAAAAAATGAACTAAAAGTGTGTTAGAGTAATAGAGTGGCAGAAGGAGTTTAAATATAAGATCAGTAAGGGGGTAGGCAGTATCTGGAGTAGTATAAGATCAAAAAGAACGAGATAATCTAAATTTCATTATCATTGTTATGAAGTAGGATAAAGATATGGAAGTAATTTCTATGCTGTTTGATGCAGTTGTTAAGGAAGCCTTAGAGACCATAGTTGAAAAAATAGAGAAGGAAAAAAGCTCAGTGATGTAGAGGTTCTTCTTCTTGTTGTCAGTCAGATGAGAAAGGAGCAGGAGTTTATAGTTAAAATGATAGAGGAGTTTAAAAGTGATGTTAACAGGAGATTCAATGAAGTTGACAGGAAATTTGATGATGTAAACAGAAAATTCGAGTATATAGAAAATGAAATAAGAGAGCTCAAAAGCGATGTTAATAGGAGGTTTAACGATGTTGACAGAAAATTTGATGAGATGGACAAGAAGTTTGATGAGTTCAAGGGCTATGTTGAAAGAAGATTTGAGCGTATAGAAAGCGAGATGAAAGATTTAAAGGATGAGATAAAATTTTTAAGGCAGGAAGTTATGTCAATAAAGAGCGATATTATAAACCTTTTAAAGGAGAAGATATAAAGGGCTCATTTTTGAAGCTCCCAAAAACTTTTTGGTCATGCTTAGCTATGTCGGGGTTTGTTGAGAAATCAAGATTTTGACACAAACATACACATAGATATTATGCCAGCTTGCAGGACAGCAAACTGGCGAGACAAAGATTTTAACTCTCATTAAGTTATAGGCGACGGGGAAATCCTTTTCAGCATGCTTCCAGCATCTTGATCTTTTTCCTCTTTAAGGCGCTAAATACACCTTCGCCAACACCTCTCTGCCTGTATTTCTTTTCATCGAAGGGGTAGAGTCTCTTGGGATAAGAAGTCTTTTAACCCCCTTGCGGGATGAGTGATGCAGGGGGGGTTATTTTTTCTATAAAAACAAATTTTCCAAGAGAAACTATTCATTCTTATAAAAGGACATTTGCATTTGAAACGAAGCAAAATTTTCCAGACGAAACACAGAAAAATTTATATAAAAAAGGAATT
>JALTZZ010000034.1 GCA_027051165.1 archaeon
ATGTTATACGAATGTATTGATAAAATAATGGAAGTAAGGGAAGAATAAAAAATTAAATTTTTTTTCGAAAGTAAAATTTTCTATATTATATAGAAAGACTTGTCCAAATAACGAAGTATTGGCACAACCATGCACATGGTAAAATATAAATAGGCAAGGGAGATGAAGTAAGAAGCATGAAGGTAGATATATTTAGCCAAATATTAAGTTTAAGGATATTTCAAAGGAATTTGGGAGCTAAAAATATTAGCGATAGCGAATTACATATTTATGAGCAGTTTTCGGAGAACGGCTAAGGTATTGTCCATTTTTAAAACTGCTGGGTTAAGAAGTTTAAGGAGAAGGTTAAGATAAGCATGGAAGCGAAAGATAGCGATCGACGATAGTAAAAATCAACGGCAAGAAATTCTACTTATAGGTATCTTTGGGTGTAAAAGGAAATCAAATCGTCTTTATAAAAGTTTATTTAATGAAAAATTTCTTAACCTCGCTGATTTTGTTAAAAAGTTTTTAAGTTCTGCAAAATCTTCGTCGTTGATAAAGCTCCTTGGTATAAAGGCGTTTTCGAAAGACCCGGCGTAAGTGTTATGAAAACGAAACCTTCGGTAGAAGAAATAGGGGTGAAACCCTCTTCTCCGTAATTATAAGAAGATTCGGCGATAGGGTCAAATCCCGCTCACCTAAGAAAAATCCTCCTCGAACTCCTGCTAACTGCAGCTTGCCGCAATGTGTATCTCTTCGCTTCCTCTTTTTTAGTTACTTTTTTATCCATATTTGTTTAAATTTACAACAGAGCAAAAAAATTAATAAAGAAAAGACTTATATTTACCTAATAGTTCAAAAAACCCTATTACATATTTTTCATGTGTATAACTACTCCTATAAAACTTCAAATTTACCTTAAATAACAGGTTTCTTAAATTACTTATATTCTTCCATTTTTTACCATTTTTCTTTATCATTATATCTTTTAACCTGAGTTTAGCATGATATCTTCTATTGACATCATTAAGATCGTCATTAAGAATGGTTTTATTTATACCAATCCTATATGCACTTATATTTAGCGGTACATAAAAATTTTTTGACATTATTCTTCCTACAATCCTCCATTTCCTTTTTTTCCATAAATTACTTGGATTAAATATTTTTTTAAATAGTACAATAAATCTATCATTCTCTAATAAAAATTTTTTCTCAAAAGTAAATCTATATATAAAAGCCTCGAGACTTATCGTATATTTTTTCGCTAAAATTTCTAATGTTTCATGTGAAAAATCTTTTTCTAATTCGTTTATAATTTCGGATGCGTCGCTTTCTGTTATTAAAAGACATGAAGCAAAATAATCCGCAAAACGTTCTATCATATCAGTTAAATTATCTCCTAAACTTCTCAGGAGATTTTTAATATTTTCATCTTTTATCATTATATAATGCCCAATTTCATGTGCACACGTAAAGTTTTTTCGTGGAACTGGATGATAACTGTTGACTACAATAAAATAACAATTATCTTTCTTTATAAGACCTCCAGCTGATGGTATTACATCTTCTTTTACTTTTAACCCTATTTTTTCAGCAACACGATAGGAAATTAAATATTTTTCAGAAACTTCTATATCATTCCTTAGTTCTTTTGCTTTTTCATCTAATAACTTATATATCTTAGCAATAATTCTCTTTTTATTTGAAGTTTTCATTAAAGTTTTTATTCTTATGTTTAGTGATATTAAATTTATGTATCTAATAAACCTTGAAAATATCATGATTATAGTATAATTAAATATAAAAAAAGAAGCTAAAAGGATTAGATAAACTACTAAATCAAAAAATAAAAAACAGAATTATCTTCTTCTCTCGCCCCTTTTCGCAAGGTAGAATGCTGCTGCTAAAAGTATAAGCAGCACTGCACCGATAAGCGGAAGCGGCAGCTTCTTCTTCGGCTTTACCGGCGCTTTCTTGACCGCCTCCTTCACGGGCTTCGTTGCGTTTATGAGCTTCTCAAACTTTTCCACGGTTTTCTGCTCAGCGATTCCCAAGAACTGCTTTAACAGCTCTGGTGAATCGAGCAGTGCATATATCTTTTCCATTTCTCTGTCTTTCTCGCCCCACTTCTCCAGTTCATTGAGATACTCTTCTATATCTCTCTCAACGCTGAAGTTCCCGGTCATAATCTTGGCGATAATCTCCTCCCTCTTCTTCTTCAGCTCCGCTTTTCTTCTGTTAAGCTCGTCCAAGAAAATTCTTTTAGCCTTGGTTTCGTTGATTTTTTCCGCAAGCTTCAGAGCCTCTGCATACCTCTCTTCCTCTATTGCTCTTATTACGTTGGGATAGTAGTGCCTAAGGAAATCTCTGTATCTTTCGTATTCCGTGCTGTTGTGCTTTGTTTTCTCATAGTCTCTCAGCAGCTCAAGCGCCCTTCTCTCGTTTATTATTTCAGCTTCTTTTATCAGCGTTGAAACGTCAACATCTCTTTCTTCAAGGAAAGCTTCGTAGAGCTTCTCCTTTACGTATTCGTATAAGAAGTCCTTGTAAATCTGTTTGTATTCTTCGAAAGCCTTAATGAGTTTGACTCTCGGAATTGTGCAGTTTGGCAGTTTAATTTCATCCGGCAGCTTCTTAATTTCTGTTTCGTCAAAAGTTACAATTGCCTTATAGAGCGCCGTTGCATATCTGCTGTTAGGATTATCTGCAAGGTAGTTCGTTACAGCGAAGTGTAGTAGAGTTGTGTCTTCAGTTACAGCCCTGCAAAGAAGTCCGCTCGCATCGAGACTCATGTTTTCCCAGTCGTTCTTGAAGTAGTAGTAGAAAATTCTTGAATATGGTGTTTCATTCGCTGAAACTACTTTTCTGTCGAAGTAGTCCTTCAGGTTGTGAGCTCTGAACTCTATCGTATCCTTTTTATCGTAGAACAAAATTCTTACCGATACTGTTTGAGGCTTTGAAAAATCTATATCAGCAAGCTTTAAAACTGAACCTTCGAGCCTGAGATTCCCCCTGTGGTATATTATTCCGTTCTGGAAGTCGAATCCATCTCTTATCTCCTTTATAATCTTGTTCTTAACTGGTATCTCATAGTCAAGCGTATAGTTCACGTAGAACCTCGGGAAGTATACGTATCCCTTGAGAAGGCTTATCTTTTCTGCGTATCCGAGCATATACTCTGTGCCTTCACCCTTTCTGTAGAGAACTCGCCTGAACTGAAATCCTATCTCCTGCTTGAGGTTCCTCGGTTCGTTGCCTTCAAGCCCCCTTACAAAGTCTGGATCGCTGAAGGCTCTCCTCGCAAATTCGTTTCTAAAGTAGTTTACGCCCTTATTTATCACGTGAAGCTGTATGCCTCTGAGAACGCCCTCATCAACAGAAACCTCTCTTTCCTCATCTCCTATAATAACCCAAGTCTTCTCAACGATGACATCGCCCGGCTCAAGCTCATCTTTGAACAGAGCTTCCGGTTTGATTCTGTATTTCACTTTTACTGTATTCTGGTCGCTTGCGTTGCAGATGAGAGCCATGGTTCTGTTTCCGTATTTAACCTCGTATTCTAAAAGATAAGGACACTCTATCTGCTCAAACCCCTGTCTTTTTCCGAAGTTCGTATACAGCGTGCACTTCAGCACCATTTCCTCTTCGAACTCAAGCTCCGGAATATCTGTTTTATAGACTAAAAGATCACCGGCTTTTATCGCATCCTGAACGAAAGTGTTGTTCCTGAAGCTTAACGCATAGCTGTCAAGGGTTACAAGTTCTGGATATATTTTGTAGTTCCTGTATAATTTCTGGAAGAATCTTTTTCCTTTTTCATAAGCTGTTTTGTATTTATCCTCTCCAGTGTAGTGGTGCATCACTGCAAGCTCCAGCAGTCTGCCAGCCATTATCGTTGTTTCTATAGCCTTGCTTTCCGCAATAGCACCGTTCGGTAGCTGGTTTTCAATGGACTTCTCTGCATTGTATTTTGTCGGGAAGTAGATGATTTTTCCGTAGTCCTCCTCCGGCTTAATGGTTTGAGGAACCGTTTTTACTACGAGCCCGCTCACGCTGCCCAGCATCACCAACAGCACCGCTAAAACCGCTACCCACCTCATACAGAAGCATGATGAATTTATAAATCAATTTCCTCACAGCTGTGAGGTTTCGAAAGGCTTAAGAAGCGAATATCAAAGCTAAGATGTTCTGTGCATGAAATTTGAGGAAGCTGCTTGAGGAGAGGGTGGTATGTGGGACGACGAAGACACGAAGAAGCATGAAGGGAGAAAGATTTTTGCAGGTATAGCGCTGCTGATACTGCTTGTGTTTTTCTTCGTTCTTTCGGCGGTATACACGGTTGATCAGACGGAAATGGCGGTTGTAAAGCAGTTTGGAAAGGTTCACAAGATAACTGGTCCGGGCTTGCACTTCAAGATTCCTGTAATACAGACCGTAGATAAATACTATGTTGGTGTAAGGACTCTTAATTTAGTCGGAAAAGAAGAGGTTGTGGCATTGAGCAATGACGGCTTAGAGATACACATGGACATAAGCGTTCAGACGGCTATAAAGCCAGAAATGGTTGAAACGATAGCAAAGACTTTCAGAAATCCGCAGTATCTCGAAACTTGGAAGATTGCAACTGTTAGAGCTACAATAAGAGATGTAATAGCGAAGTATCAGGCTACCGATTTATACGGTGAAAAGAGAAAGAGTGTTGAGGCTGATATAACAAGGGAGCTTGAGAAGGAGCTCAGCAAATACTACTACGTTAAGGCTGTTTGGATAAGAAAGATTACTCTGCCGCAAAAGGTTAAAGAAGCCATCGAAGCTAAAATACAGGCACAGCAGGAAGCTGAGAGAATGAAGTATGTTGTTCAGAGGGAAAAGCTTGAAGCTGAGAGGAAGAAGGTTGAAGCTGAGGGCATAGCTCAAGCAAATGCAATTATAGGCGAAAGCTTGAGAAAAAACCCAGAATACATACAGTGGTATTTCATGAAGTCCTTAGAGGAGATGGCAAAGAATCCGAACACAATTTTCTTGGTTGTCCCGATACCGAGCAGCTACTTCAGCTGGCAGGGCAATCTAACCCAGATGCCACAGATACCTGTGATAATACAGCCTCAACCAAGAAATTAACTCTTTTTTATTTTTGTGAAGTGATGCTATGTGGGAAGATGTGAAAGGGATAATAGTAAGAGGTGTGAAAGAAGCAGAAGAATTTGCTGAATTTTGCAAAGAGAATGATCCAAGACTTCTTAAAAGGATTATCATGCAGAAGATTAGAGAAGCTGAGAAGTTGCTTGAAAAATCAGAAGATAAAATACCTGATGAATTTAAGGATGAGGTATTTGAGTTTATCAGCGGGTTGAAGTTTAAGTATCGGTGGCTCGGAATAGATGAGATCGAATTCTCCGACTACATCTTAATCAGCAGGTTGATTGAGAAGCTGAAAAAGCTTAAAAACATTTCCTGCAGATACAAAATCTGATGGGAAGAACAGATCTGCATGTGGAATTCGGAAATCTGATAGCCTCGGCGATAATATCGGTTTTCTTCATAGTATTGGGATTTTACACCGAAAAGTGGATATCCATCTTGGGGACTATTTTTTGCATCTTATTTATCATGAAAGGATACAAACACTAAACCTCAAAGACATAATCTCTCCACCCAAGTCCGTTTCCATGCGTTACCGATACAACTGCAGCGTTCTTTCCTATTTTCACTTCGATGATTTTGTATCCCTTCTTTTTTCTTCTGTCCAAAGGAGCAAAATACTCTCCAATCTTTTCTTGAAAAACTTTTTCATCCGAATAATCAAAAAAGCCCTTATACTCCTTAGGCTCTACCCCCAACTCCTTAAGCAGATAACGGAGATAGTCCTCTAATTCAACCCATGGATAAACTATTACCGCGATCTCCGGAGTCGTGTAGCTTCTGCACCTGAAGCAGTATGTCTTTCCATCTTTTATTGACAATCTTCCCTTACATTTCGGGCACACCTCTATTCTTTCTTTCACAAGCTCGGTCTTCACACCTTTGGGATCTTCCTCCATTAGGAAATAATCTCTGTGTTCAGCATCATAAATGATGTAGAACTTTTCCCTGCAATAGTATACATCCTTAATTCTGCTTTCTTTCAGCAGAACACGCACTTCATCCTCATCTTTGGTTAGAAGCCTCGCCGGAATTCTCCCACCTTTAACAATTCTGCCTCCGATCCAGCTTGCCACCAAAACAGCCATACATTCTCCTCCTTTAAATTCGTTGACAACTTCATCATAAATTTCTATATGAGCTTAAACACCTTATAGTCCTACGGTATCAAATAGATTATCCATACATTTTCACTCTTTTTAGCCCTAATATCTTGAATACGGTCACATGAATATCCTCTAACAAGCTCTTCCACCCTCATAATATTCGGCTGATTCATCCTCTTATTTTACCCTTTCGCACACTCACAGCTGTGAGGAATTCCATTTTTAAGCTCTCTACTGTTCATGCTCATAAGGTTTATAAAAGATAGAAGAGGAGGCTCGGGACTCTTTGAACTCATAATGGTTATTGCGATGATAGGAGTGGTGGCGGTAGTAGCCGCAGATTTTATGAACAAAGCGGTAGATCTCGGAAGCAAAGCAAAAAACGCAACGTTGAGCGTTGTCAACTCCACAGGATAGTGCCTCAACGCAACAGTGTATAGTTTCTCAATAAGAGATTGCAAAAATGTTCTTATTTTCACAAAATAGGAACGATTTGAGGCATCAAACTTGCACTGAAGCTGAGTGCAAGTATAACGGAAAACCGTTATAAAAAACTATACAGTGAAAAAGTTGCAGCGAAGATTGAAAAGTATATTTCGGAATAAAGAAATTAAGGAAGATTTGGAGAGGGTAAGTTGCACTCAGCATCACAGCTGTGAGGATTTGATTTTAAAAATTAGTATTATATGAGATGAAGGAGTATAAGCACTATAAAAGATTGGAGAAGTGGCTTGCATCTAAAGGATTCAGCATTTTTGAGAAGATTAGGTATGGAAAGCATGAATTCGATATAGTTGGAATAAATGATATTAAAACTATCAATGTAGAGGTAAAAGAGGTGTTTTTTCAAAGATTGATAGATCAGGCGAAGAAGAGGCTGGAGCTGAAGATTTTCGATTATGTGTATATTGCTTATCCTTTCAGGAAGAAGCCCAAGGTTGATTGGCTCGCTGAATACGGCATAGGTGTTATTGATTTATCTAATAACGAGATTGTTTTATCGGCTAAGAGGCTTGAGACCGACTTTAGAGAAAAGGAGAAGTTTATCAATTATTTGTTGAGAAAGAATTTTGAAATATCTATTGAGCATGATGACTATTATTTTCTGAAAAGAAGATTGAAGAAAGAGGGGTTTAAGAGCGTTGAAGATTTTCTGATAAAATATGCTCGGTATGAGCTTGAGGTTTATAAACGCTGATTCTCACAGCTGTGAGAATTATCAATTAGTTGGCAATTCGTTGGCAATGACAACAAATAGCATTCTCAATTAATTATCAATTAGTTGACAACCCTCACAGCTGTGAAGGTAAGCTTATACATTTTTAAGCTTATACATTTTAATGTATAATTCTTTAAAAAAGCTTATACAGCTGAATGTATAATCTTTTTTAAATGATTATCCAGCAGAATGTATAAAGATAGGTTGCACCTGTGTAACTTAGTTACAGGGGTGTGACTTTACCATTTCCTTTATTCTTTAAGAAAATTCTTAAGAGCAAAAAATCACACCTTCACAGCTGTGAGGAACTTTCTTTTATAGTAGTGGACGGTTGAAACCGGGATTCCGAGCCTTTTTGAAACCTGCTTAACGGTTAAACCCTTTTTGAGAAGCTCAATCACGGGCTTCGGATCTCTCCTTTTAGGTCTTCCCGGCATTTTGCACTCGGCAACAAGATCAACGCCCACCTTTTCCAAAGCTCTTTTTATCTTGCTCGGAACCGCTTTGTGCAGGCTCGGCGGAATGGAAATCTCTTTTATGTTCGGAGCCTTGGAAAGAATGTGGACGAGCACCGCGGTTGAAGGTCTTATGCTCAAATGAACCTTCTCGGTTTTTTCATCGAGCTTTTCCTCAATTTCGTGGAAAATTTCTTCAATGGTTTTAGCCTGCAGCTTCACTTCCATGGGGGAATCTCTTCAACATTCCACTCTTAAGATTTTCGAACTCTCACAGCTGTGAGGAATTCGATTTTTAAGCTTTAAGGTTGCTGGTGGTGGGTATGTATGTTGATAAGGAGAAGCAACTTCAGGGCTTAATTAAAAGCTACATGGTGTATGCTCAGAACTTGGGGATTTCGGAGAGGGAACTTTTGGATATGATATACTATGCGGCGAGAACGAGAGGGGATCAGTATAAGTGCCTGAACTGCGTTTACTCAAGGGCGCACAAAAGCATAAACGAGAAGAAAGTTGAAAAAGAGGGAAGGATAAGCATATACGCAAGGCAGTGCGTTTTCGGGATTTTCTACAGAGAGGACTGCCCGGTTCAGGTTCCCATAATCGAGAGGAAAAATGATGAGGCTTCTCTACGAGCTGAACAGGAAAGCGAGTGAAACCATAAGGTTCAAAGCCCTTGCATTCTGGCTCGGAAACGCTGTTAGCATCGTTGAAAGAGGAAAAATAATCAAGGCAACGGTTTTCCTCGAAGGATATCAGAAAGCTCCAAATATTGTAGTTATAAACGAAGAGAGAATTTCGTGCACGAAGAAGGGAAGGAAGTGCGATTCCTTGAGAACGAACGGCGTGTGCTCCCACGTTCTTGCCGTCCTTTACGCCGTCTGCAGAACAACCGGCTTCAGAGGTGAGGAGTATTGGAGGCTGAAGAAAAAAGCGCAGAATTTTCTGAAAAGCTGGAGTGCAAAAAGAAAGAGGTGAAGAATGCGATAATATTTATAGGTGCGACCGCAATGTATCTATTTTACGTCGTTCTGCTGGCAACCTTCATGCTCGCATACGGGAGCGATGCGAAGCAGGTTGTCGTGGACGTGAACGGCTTCGGAGAGGCGAAAATCGAATACATAATGCTGCTATTTCTCACTCCGCTGCTCACGCTTGCTTATTACTACATAGCCGAAGAAATGAGCTGCAGAAGGTGCAGAATCAGAAAATCCTGAACTCCCCCTTTCTCAGCTTTTCTTCAATCTTCTTCAGCTTTTTGTAATCGAGCCCGTATTTTTCCGCAGTCTCCTTCCATCTTCCGTTGCCCAGAAGAATTTGTATCATGTCGTGAAGCTTGATCACGATCTTCATATTTTTATAAAATTTTAAAAATCGAATTCTTCACAGCTGTGAGTTCCTAAAAAAGCATCTGCAGCACATTCTGAGAATTTCGTTTACCCTGCAGCTCCACGTGCACTCAATGCAGCAGTTCTTTTCACAGCTCCTGCACCTTTTCAATCCTGCTTCCTCGCACATGACTCGTGTGCAAACACTAAAATTAATTTAATTTCTGGAGGAATCTTCATTTTTTAACCACCTTTTTCAGCTTTTCGTAGAATGCTTTCAGCTCCTCATCGGCTACAAACGCTTTCATCCATTTTTCAAGGTGCCGGAGAAGAAGCTCGGGCATGGGCTTCTCCGGAACGTATAATCTATCTTTTTCTTCGAATCCACGTTCATAGCTTCTGCACATCCACTTTCCGCAGATTTTCTTCTTGCACGGATCTTCCGGCAGAGGGAACAGCCATCTCCAGTCGGGAGATTTCAAAACCGGGCATCCGAGCAAAGATTCTTGCTCCCACAGCTTTTCAAACACCTCGCAGGGGATTTTATTCATGCGAGCATCCCCTGCCAGCTATATGAGGTAAAAAGCACTGACAGCTTATTTTTTCAAGCTTTTTAACCCTTTTAACTCCCTCTTTACCTTTTAAATCAGCCTTGCTGAAAATATTCATCAGCCTTTCGTAATCCTCGGGAAAGAACCTCTTTATTTTCATGATCTTTTCCTCTGAGAGATCGTGGAGCATGCACATGCATTCCCCGCTCATAGAAATAGCTTTATACACGGGATTAACAGGCAGACTGGCAGCTTTTATGTATTCTTCAACCTTTTCTCTGTTCCAATCTAATATAGGACAGTAGCTGTATTCTTTGTGCCTTCCCTTATACACTTTGTTCGTCTTCAGATACTCGCCGTAAATCTCAAATCTCCTTGAGCTCTCGTGAATTCTTATCCCGTTCACCGACAGCTTCACACCGTTTATTGATTTTAAGAACTTGGACAGAGGCTGATACTTGAGAACACGGAAGCACCACCTGCATCTGCCGTGTAAAGGCACACCCCACCTTTTTAGTCCATCTTCAAAGCTCATCTCGGGCTTTAAAACCTTGAAGTCGAAGGGATACCTCTTAACGAACTCCCTGATAAACTGCTTGCATGCGGAGATTCCTATTCCCGTATCAATGTGAATTATAGTTGCTTTTACGCTCAGCTTGGCGGTTTTGTAAAGCCTGTAGAAAACATCTAAAGCAACCATGCTGTCCTTACCGCCGCTGAAGAGAATGAAGATGTTTTTGGGCCTGTAAAGCTCAACAACCTTCTTTAAATTCTCAGCTTCCTCTAAAAGTCCAAATCTCCTTAATAAATCCGCTTCTTTAAAAAACTTCTGCAGAGTCATCTGCATGTTAATCCCCTCTGAGACGGCTTTCTTTTAAAGCTTTCTGAACCTCACAGCTGTGAGAAACCGAGTGCTCGGCATAAAGCATCAGAATGATTTTTTTCAGAGAAATAATGTATTCCGTGCTCACTTCTCCCCGCATATGAACTTCACTATGCTTTCAAGCTTCTTCTTCAGCTTTGAATCAGCTTCGAAGCTCTCTATGTCGTTTCTTATAAGCCAAGAATCGAGCTTCTTTATGTAGGGAATCCACTCTATAAGCTGCAAACCCAGCTCCTTGGCTACGCTCAAAGCCTCTTTTTCGCTGGCAGATAGATTTACCACGACACCTAAAACCCCGCATCCGCAGTTATAAGCAGTTTCGACGAGCTCCTTGGCTACGAGAACGTTGTGCCTGTGCGGCAGAGTTATCAAAACCAGATCCATCGGATTTTCCTTCAAATACAGGAAGCTCTGCTTCTCCCTCGGGAAGACAACGATTCCCAATCCAGCTCCTTTCTTAGCCTTGTTGTATAGTTTTGTCAGCTTTCCGAGCTCGTCGAAGTCGTAAACTCTGATATCAAATTCTTTTGCTATTAAGCTTGCGATAGTGCACTTGCCTGAGTTGTTCTCTCCTATAAATCCCACCGGCTTGCTCAGAGAATAAACCTTCTCCTCCTTTTTCAAAAAGTCCTTAAGCATGTTGTCGAGGTTCATGCCATACTTGTGAGCTTATAAGCTTGATTCCTCACAGCTGTGAGGAATTGATTTTTTAAGTTTAAGTTATCCTTATGATAGAGATAGAAGCCGCCGCCGACGATGAAAAAATTCGCGGGAGAGTTCATCTGCACATAGACAGAAGAGTGAAAAGCAGAGGGATCTATGTTAGACTTTTCGGAGCAGAAGAAGTTAGAATTGTCGATCGTGTTGATAAAAAACTTAGAAAAGCAAAAAACATAATAATAGATGAAATAAGGAAGATTAAAGATAAAGGAGAGCTCTTCGGCAGCTATACTTTAAGCTTTGAATTCAAACTTCCGGAGAATCGTCTGCCAACATACAGAGGGGTTTACGTGAATATATTTTACAAAGTGGCTACATGGATTGATATACCGTTCAGATTCGATATTAAAGCAGAAAAAGAAATTGAAATTTTGCCTAAGTGCAGCATGCCGTATAAATTACGGAAATCCTTCTTAAATAAGGCTGTATTTAGGAGAGGGGAAATTATAAGAGGGAGAATTGAAGGTAGAAGCAGGGTAAAGCTCGTTTGTGTTGAGAGTGCGGACACGAAGCATGTCAGCGCTAAAATAGCAGTTTACGAAAAAGAGGTTGACGTGCTTTCCGGAGGTTTTTCGATAAAGATACCGAATGATGCTCCCTTCAGCTATGCCGGGAAGCTTTCCTCTGTTGCGTGGTATCTTGTTGTCGGTGGTGAGCACATACCGATAGCCGTTCTTCCTCACAGCTGTGAGGAATTGATTTTTTAAGCTCTTTATTTGTTGGTGGTGCGGAATGGCGGGGGTTATTATTTTTGTAGATAGGATTGCGCTTTTAGTAAGTTTTGTTAAAAACGAGATAAAAAGCATCAGCAAAAACGAAACGGAAGCCGTTTTCAACGTTCTAAGCGTGGTTCATGAACTGCTGAGAGATGTAGAAGTGAAGGACGATGAACTGAAGAAAAAGCTGAGAGCTGTAAAAGATATAACGAGGGCTGAGATAGAGAGCATAGAGAAAAATCCGTTCTCAAAGGCGCTGGCGACAATTTACATTACAAAGGAGCTTTTGGAAGATTTCCACAGCGAGGCAGAGCTTCTCGTAAAGCAGAGGTGAGTTTCGTGGGTAGAACCTGCTACTACATTTTTTACGTGAAAAACAAGGTAAAAGCTTATCTTGTGAAGAGCGATTTCCTTGAAATGACGAGAAACAACGTATGGTTCTGCGAGACTCCAGATATCGGCATTAGAGAGCGGGAAAAAGTTGAAGAATACCTTCCAGAAATCTTTGAGCCTCCGAAGAGGTTCAAAGAGCTGGAGCTGATATACAACAACGGAACCACCAGCAAAATTTCTTATAAAGAATATAAAAAGTATGAAAGAAGCTACAATGTTCTGGACTACATAAGAAGACACGTAAAGAAGGTCAGAGTAATAAAAAGGCTTCCGGGGTATGAAGTTTACGGCTGGTGCAAGACTGCAGAGTGCGATTTCGATGTTCTGTATCTGCTCAACGTTGCAAGGAAAATTTCGGAGAAATACGGAATCAGAGCAAGATTCGAGGATGAGGGCGAAATTTACTACGGTGATATCGTAAAAGGTGAGCTGAAGGGTATGGAAATAAGCGATGAGATTATAGCAGAGCTGAAAGAAAAGCACTTCAAAATACTTGAGGCAAGGATCCCGCTGAACATAGCAAAGTTCTTCAAGCAGTATCCGGACTGGATAGACTTCAGTATAAAAACTTTGACGGAGTTCCTTGCAACCGACGACGATTCTGTTGATATACTGTTCGGAAGGAAGAAAGGAAAGCTCAATGTTCCAGCTGGACTCTCCGCCGTAAAATTCAGCGAGAAAATGTATCCATTTGCAGCGCTGATTCACGAAGAAACCTATGAAATGCTTGAGATCCTCAAGGGATCTCTCGACATGACGGAGGATGAGATACTTAAGCTTGCGTTTAGAGCGGTTGCAACGAAGTATAGTTACATGTTTGACAAATATATCAAAGAAGTTCCGGCGAGGTATCTGATATGATAAAGTATAGATGTCTCGCAGTAACCAAAAATCCGGTAGCACTTGAACATAAAATTAAAGCAGAAATTGAAAAGTATTCTTGGTATAGATTTAGACCAAGAATTTACAGACTTCCGTTCAGAATCGCTATAACCAAGAAAAAGCCGGTGAGATTCGCATTTGCCTATGCCTATACATCCTGGCAAAAATTTTACTGCTCATCGAGCGAGAATATACCAAACAGCTATAAATTCATTGAAGTTTATCACAAATCGAAGAAGTATTTCACAGTGGTCGTAAAAGGAGAGGGTTGCAATTTCAGTGCTTATCTCTGCGTCATAATTCTCAACAGACTCAGAGAGCTTTGGAAAGAAGCGTATATAATAATCAAAAGAAATGATGACTACAAATACGGAGAGCTGAAAGATGATATGGTTGTGGGCGAGGACGGAATTAAATATCTCATTGTTGAGGAGCTGTTCTTCGAGGAATACGAAAAGCATCTGAAAGAAATAGAAGTTCCAGAGCTTTTAGCCGAACGTCTGGATTTGATAGAAACAGGCATAGAGAGGCTTAAAACCAAGCTTATATTTCCGCCCGTGAGGAGAATAATAAGAATACGAGAAGCTCGCAGAGAAATACGGATCCTTCGAAAATGCAGTATATCATATATTTAGAGCCGTTGCCGGCGATGAATACAGGCTCAGCGTCCCGGCGAGATATTTAATTTAGTTTTTTTGTTTATTTTTTAACGGAAAGTTTTATTATCGTGAAGGGTTAAATAGTATAACATTATGATAACTGTGCTTGAATTGGAGAATTTTAGGGGAGTAAAAAAAGGCAGGATAGAATTAGCTCCGCTTACAATTCTCCTCGGTGGAAACAACTCCGGAAAAACAACAATCCTTGAAGCACTTTTCTTAGCTCCAAATCCCTTCCGTGGAGTTCCTTATTCTTTAAAACCTTATAATGCAGCAGTAGCAGTCCTTCGTTATCTTCATGAAACTTTGGACAGCAAAGGTTATGCCTTCTTACTTTACAATTATATTTTAAACTCTGCTAAAATATCTTGCAGAGCTGATAATATGCATTACAGTCTCGTTTTTTCGAAGGAACAACCTTCACAAGACCTCATTTCAGTAATTTTAACCAAGCAAGATTCTTCTTGGACTGTAGGAAGATTATCAACTGTACATGATAATATCACTCCAATAAGTTCAGAATTGTATATGAAGAATACTCTTCTTATTTCCTCAAAACTCAGAGATTATGGATACCGATATATTGAGGAGAACTGGGCAGCCATTATAAACCTCGGAATATGCAGAAAAGTTGCAAAGGAAACTTCTGAGCTTGTTTCTGAAAATTATATAGATATAACCATGGAGCCTTTCCTTGGAGGACAACTTGCTATCTATGCATTTTTGGAGGACGGAAGGAGGATAAGGCTGGGAGATCTCGGTGAGGGTGTTCAGAACTACATACTTGCGAGAGTACTCTACGAAGTGGCAAAGCCAGAGACCCTTCTGTGGGATGACGTTGAGGCGCACTTTAATCCAAGGATGCTCTTAAGAATTGCGGAATGGTTCTCCGAACTTATAGAGAAAAATAAACAGGTTATAGTTTCCACGCACAGCTTAGAAGCGGCTAAAATAATTGCTGGCATGGCTGAAGAAAAGGCAAGAATATACCTCACATCTTTAAAAGACGGTGAGCTTAAAGCTAAAAGCCTCACTCTTAAAGAAGTTGAAGAGCTACAGGAAGCCGGGATTGATGTAAGAGTTGCGGAGCCGATGCTGCTATGAGGCTGTATCCGCTTGATCAAACAAGTGGAACAGCAGGAAATCTACGTGAAATATCAAAAGAATTGAAAATAAAAATATTAACATTTTATGTTAGAGAAAGAATTACATCCCTAATAGTTTTAGCGGATGGTCGGCACGACGATATTGCAGTAGCCTTAATTGCACATCATCAAAACGGTAGATATACTGTCGGTATAGTTAAGCCAAAAGGTAAAACAAGATATGCGTGTATAGAAATTCTACCTTCGTATGTCAAAATAGGTAATATTAGGAAAATAGCGTTCTTTATAGATCAAGAAGATGAGAGTTTGGAAAGTGTCTATCGAACAGCCGAGAACAAGCTAAGAAAGACTGTAAATGACTTTGAGGTCTTAGATGAGCGGGAAAGAGTAAAAATATACAGATGCAACTACGGTGGAAAGGAATTCGATTTTATATTTGTTGTCAACGGTCTTAACGATATTCCAGCAAGAAAACACTGTATAGAAGATCATTTTATCCATGTTGCTATGAATATAAACCCTTCCATAAACATTAGCAGTGAAATAGACCCTAAAGTATTTTGGAAACGGCTTAATGAAGATATTAAGAAAGATGTTCTGAAGCAGCTGAAGGGAAACAGAAGGCTTTTGAGGGATAATTTTCCCCAGCAGGTATACGGATGCGAACTGCTTGAAAAAGATTAATCTAAAATGCACCTCACAGCTGTGAGGATTAACCCGATGAAAGGAGGATTGAAAGAAACTATTTGAATCCGCTTTTTAAAATAGCCTTAGCCAAATTTTCATCCCTCTGCTCAGAGAACTGATTTAGCCTTTCCCTCATTCTCGTAATAACGTTCTTAAGCTCTTCAATTTCCTTCTCTTTTCTTCTTATTTCTAAAAAAAGAGTTGTATTTTCATCTTTAAGCTCTTTTATCTGTTTCTTCAGCTTTGCGGTCTTCTTTTCCGTAAGCAAACCTGAAAACACGAGCTCGCTGATAAAAGCTAAAATAAGAAAGATTATCATTGTGTTTAAATCTTCCTGCATTCCCGCAATAAAGGCGAAGACAACGCCTATCATGATGGTGTGTAGCCGAAGAACTTCTCGGCGAGGACTTTTATCAAATACGGACCTGCGAGCACGCCTATCGCGGTAATAGCTCCGGCTGCAATGATCCCGGTTGCCATCGTGTCCATCCTCGCTCCTACCTCACCGGGCACCTTCTTGGCAAGCGATTTTACTATGAAACCTATTGCGGTGGCGAGCATTCCCAAAAAGAACCCTATTTTCTGAACTCCCTCAAGCCACTGTGCAAGTGCTGTAGCTATCTGGCTTAAGCTTGGTCCTGATATGGACTGTGCATGCACGGTATCAAGAAGTGCTAATACAGCCAAACCTATGAGCAGCATTCTCGGGTTCATGGCTTGTTGTCAGCTTTTAAACTGATTTCCTCACAGCTGTGAGGAATCAGCGGGGTCTGTAGTATTCTCTGTCTTTTCTTATCAATCGATTCTCAAACAACTCTGCAGTAGCTCTATACACTTCCTGCCTGCTCATGTCTAAATAGTTCATTATCTGCGAAAAAGTCGCTCCGTTATTCTGTTTAATAAATTCATAAACCCTTCTTGCAGATTCGCTGAGATTTTTAGTTTTTTCTTCATCGGATTTCTGATATTCTTTTCTTTCTTCTCTTCTTCTGATTTCGCTCTCATACTCTCGAAAGGATTGATTTTTTAACTCTTCGAGAATCTGCAGAATCAGATCTACTTTCCTTTCTATTTTATCGAGCTTTTCCAAGATTTCCGTGCTCTGACCTGCCGTGCTTATAGAGATTTTCTGCAGCATCTGCTTTGCAACATAGCTTCTCGCTCTCATTATTTTTTCCTGTAGATCTGGGGCATTCTGATAGTCGTCCCTGTATTCCGCAAGCTCCTGCAGAAATTTTATTTTTTCCTCCTCACTCTTACCTTCCAAAGCCTTTTCTATAAACTTCTTAGCATCCTCTATAAACAGCTCGTCCATCATGCCTTGTTAGGAGCTTTTAAATTAATTTCCTCACAGCTGTGAGGTTCAGCATTTTTAAGCTCTCTTATTTTTCGGTGTGAGGGATGGCGGGGAGATTTGTAGATGCTTTTTTTAGGAAGTTCTATTTTGACAAGTGGGATGAGAAATGGCAAGAAAAAAGAGATTACTATATAATAAGCCATCAGCACGGAGATCACATAAGAAAACCAGAATACATACCAGAAGGAACTGAAATAATCGTTTCAGAGCACAGATTTAAGAGATATACAGTATTCAGCAATTTCAAGCCAACGGTTATAAAAGAAAAAGAATTTGTAAGTTTTGGGGATTTTAAAGTTAGAATCATAAATACAACTTTACACAGCGATGTAATAGAAGTTATATGGAAAAATATAAGAGCATTGCTTTTTGGAGATATAAGCGCACACCAAACGGACAGTATCATTGATATTCTGAAGAATGCTCAGCCCGACGTGGTGATGCTGCCGGTATATTCAAAGGGAAGCAAGCATATAGAAGAGGAAATATACTACAAAGACCTCAACAGAGCGGTAGGTGAAATTGTAAAAAGGCTTCATTGGAAAAGATTTTTCCCCAAAAGACCTTACATTGTTGCCCTGCAGCACAGCGACAATGCCAAAAAACCAAAGTGGGCAGATGCTTTCGTAAAAAAGTTCCCGACAGGATACTTTCGATTTAACAATTTTTAAGTGTTTATGTTTTTTATTTTTTGCGAAGAAAAAAGAAAAATTCTTATTTAATTTTTTACCCTCCATAAACCAGCTTTTAAAGAAACATAATATCTTGCTCCCAGAGCATTAATACAAACATCGTCAAATATCTGTCTAAAATACGGCTTCGCTAAGTCATAGTATCTGAAATATTTTTCCGCAGTTTTTAAAATTTTATCGTAAAATTTTTTCTTGCGCTCGGTGTTATTGTCCTTAGTTACATAGGAGGCAAATACCAAACCGTAAATATTCTTTGATTTTGCGGATAAATCAACACGATAACCTCCGTGCTGATCGGGTGGTTTATACTTTAATTGCTTGTATAAATTCTTTAAGGTCGGAGAAATTTCGTCGTCGGCGCCGTGATCCAAAAATTTATGATTGTTCGTGATGTATTTCACTTCAATCATACCATAAATAATCGGATCATCGAGCTGTCCCTTTAATAAACAAATATCTATTCTGTTTTCGTCTTTCTTTCCCAAATTCGGCAGTGCGAATACATTGCCTCCGCTGGTACAGTAAACATGATACGTGAATTCTCTCACTAAATAATCCTCTATTTTGCCTGCAAGTTGGAGCATTGCGATTCTTTCTTTTTTATTCTTCAGATAATCTAAAAAAGAGTAATATAGTTCTATAACGCTGTTCATATTATTCATCCTCTCAGCAGATCAATTATTGAGTTCCATTTATCCTTATAGTTTTCTATATCCTTTAGCTTTATGACATGCACGTCCGGCTTTCTTTTCGTTTCTTTTTCCATTTTTAGCATTTCTTCAAATGTTGTGTTATGTTTTTCCTGATATTTCCGTATATAACTCTCTATTCTCTCTATCATCAAATTTTTCATTTCTTCTTTTGTTAAAATGTAGTAATTTGGTTTTTCTAAGTTAGAGATGTCTACAAAAATGTATGGAGAAATTATTTTTTCTTTAATTTTTTCTTTGTAATTACTCCAATGTGAGGTGAGAATGGGAAACTCCCCTTTATCCGAGCATTTTACCTGAATGCCTATGGAAATGTTTGTATCTGGATTCAACGCAATTACATCGTAACCCTTGGTATTTCTCGATGTGGGCATGGCGATTAAATTTCTTTTTGAAAGTTCCGCACATACTAAAAACACGCCAAGATTTCCCTTAAACTCCCTTTTAATTTTCATAAAATTTACCTCCTACCAAAGTTGCAAAAAACGTTGACGTTATAAAAAATTAAAAAATAATTACAGCACAATTAATGGCTTCTTTTTCAGATTCTCTACAGTTATGTAGTTTTTGTCAAAGGTTACGTTTATATCGTCTCTTATAATAACTCTGAAATGCTCACCTCTCTTGAACTCTTCCTCGAAGTTCTCTGGATCAACAAGCTCTAAATCATCTGTTATCCTCTTAACTACGCCTTTCTCCATCAAAGGCTTCAATTCCTCAACGGAAAACTCTCCGCTCTCTGGAATAATGTGAATGACATCTGTATCTTCGTCTAAGTATTTCTCCCAATCCATAACGGATTTAACATCGGTTTCCAAACCGCCGTAATAAACCGTATGCTTAATCAGCTTATACATGCTTACCACCTCCTTTAATTTTTTTCATAAATATTATCATAAAAATCAAAAAAGGCTAAAAGTTTCTTATTTTTACGGTATTTCCGTTGAAAATTGCTTTTATCTTCTTAAGCTCCTTCCTTTTTAAAATCTCCACCGCTCTTTCATCCCTGCAGATGCCGAGTATTGGTATTCTTGTATCCCTCATGAACTTAAGAAGTTCGAAAAGCTCTCTGACGTTCTCGCACTCAACCTCAACATACGGCTTTTCTTTCTTAACCTCCCTCCAGACCTCCCTTATCCTTAAAACATCTCCAATTCTGTAGCCGAAGACCCTCAACGGCTACCCTCCTCCCCCAGCCCGCCGTTCAACGAAGCCAATCCGAGGGAATCCTGTTGGGACTCCCCCGCCCTACTACGGGCTGGGGGGAAAATTAGTCATCGCGGATGGCGGGGGAGTTTTGAACGCATGACCGTAAACAGCTACTTTGATATAATCTGCAGCGAATACCGTTTAAAAATTTTTCGAACCCTCACAGCTGTGAGGAACTCAACTTCCCTAAGGTATCTACAATGTTTTAATCATGAAAAAACTATTCATAAACTTTACTGCATCTTCACAGCTGTGAGGAATTCGGTTTTTAAATTCTAAGGTTTCTGGTGGTGTGTATGTATGTTGATAAGGAGAAGCAGCTTCAGGGATTGATTAAAAGCTATATGGTGTATGCTCAGGGCTTGGGGATTTCGGAGAAGGAGATTTTAAATATGATATACTTCGCCGCCCGTGAGAGGGGAGATAGATTCAAGTGCCTGAACTGCATATACAGCAGGGCTCACAAAAGCATAAACGAGAAGAAGGTTGAAAAAGAGGGAAGGATAAGCATATACGCAAGGCAGTGCGTATTCGGGATTTTCTACAGGGACGACTGCCCGGTTCAGGTGCCTATAATCGAGAGGAAGGATGAGAGGTCTTCTTCACAAGCTTAACAGAAAAGCGAGCGAAACAATAAGGTTCAAAGCGCTGGCATTTTGGCTCGGAAATGCGGTTAGCATCGTTGAAAAGGGGAAAACAATTAAGGCAACGGTTTTTCTCGAAGGATATCAGAAAGCTCCGAACATTGTGGTTATAAACGAAGAGAGAATTTCATGCACGAAGAAGGGGAGAAAGTGCGACTCTTTAAGAAGAAACGGCGTGTGCTCCCACGTTCTTGCAGTTCTGTATGCTCTGTGCAGAACAACCGGATACAGAGGTGAGGAGTATTGGAAGCTGAAGAAAAAGGCGCAGAGCTTCCTCAAAAGCTGGAGTGCAAAAAGAGTGAGATGAAAAGAGATGTAATAATTATAGGTGCAACTGTAATGTTTATGTTTTACACCGTCCTGCTGGCAACCTTCATGCTCGCATACGAGAGCGAGGCAAAGCAGGTTGTTGTGGATATCAATGCCTACGGAGAAGCCAAAATAGAATACATAATGCTGATGTTCACCACTCCGCTGCTCGTGCTCGCTTATTATTACATTATTGAAGAGTTAAGCTGCAGAAGATGCAAGCTTAAAAAATCCTGAACTCCCCCTTTCTCAGCTTTTCTTCGATCTTTCTCAGCTTTTTGTAATCGAGTCCGTATTTTTCAGCCGTCTTCTTCCATCTGCTGTTCCCAAGCAGAATCTCCATCAGGTCGTGAAGGTTCATCACGATCTTCATGCATGCATAACAGCTTTTAAATTCTATCCTTCACAGCTGTGAGGGTTTGTATTTTTAAGCTCTCTACTTATTGGTGGTGCGGATGGT
>JALTZZ010000035.1 GCA_027051165.1 archaeon
TCAAAAATTTTTAACGAAGCGAACGTTTGTTCGATTGGGCTTTCGGGACCGCATGTTCTCGAACATTTTGTTTTTTGCTTATAAAGTTTTTTGATATATGCTCGTGTTCAAGTATTGTATGCTAAAACAAGTTTGTTTTATGCTGTTATACTTATACGAGTAATGTTAGTGTATCCGCTCCGATGAAAAGGAGATTGAAAGTACGGGAACAACATTAAGCGAAGGAATCATTTCCGCTCCGATGAAAAGGAGATTGAAAGAAAGTTATTTCTCCGTCCTTCACGATTCACCACCTCCTTCTGCTCCGATGAAAAGGAGATTGAAAGAACTCTTCAATCATCTCTACATTACCACATCCCAACTTAGCTCCGATGAAAAGGAGATTGAAAGTATTTCACTTGTTGCCTCACTTCCGTTGATTTTAATCAGCTCCGATGAAAAGGAGATTGAAAGTTTCCACTTTTCTGTATGTTTATCTCCATAAATTTCTGTGCTCCGATGAAAAGGAGATTGAAAGAAGTAAACACTGTTATATTTATTGTTTTCATCACTTAATTTAAGCTCCGATGAAAAGGAGATTGAAAGCAGTTCTGGAACCATATTTCTCCCTTTTCTTTAACGTAGCTCCGATGAAAAGGAGATTGAAAGACTGCTGAATTCTATAACCAATGCCAATTCCAGCACTAAGCTCCGATGAAAAGGAGATTGAAAGGGATTTTGAAGCGAGAGTTATTATTTACAAAGCTGGAGGCTCCGATGAAAAGGAGATTGAAAGACGGGTTCGCATGTCCAGCATGCAGTCCCCCCCCAAGCGCTCCGATGAAAAGGAGATTGAAAGACTTCATCACCTTTTGAGTATATCTGATAATCTTTTAGAAAGCTCCGATGAAAAGGAGATTGAAAGTAATGTTGCTGATAATTTGGACGTAGCTCTGTTCCAACGAGCTCCGATGAAAAGGAGATTGAAAGGTGCCAAATTCCCTTTTAATTATGTGGTCTTCCAGATTTGCTCCGATGAAAAGGAGATTGAAAGCTCAACTGAACTACTATAAGCCTATCTCCTCTTTCGAGGCTCCGATGAAAAGGAGATTGAAAGATTTCCTTTAAAATATCACCCATTATTAATTTCACATTAGCTCCGATGAAAAGGAGATTGAAAGGGCAATGGCTTAAAACTATAGCAAAAAATAAAACCGTGGCTCCGATGAAAAGGAGATTGAAAGAAGTATAAATCACCTTCCCTTGGTCTATCTGGTGGTGATGCTCCGATGAAAAGGAGATTGAAAGGAGTGACGGATCATTCAGCACAACGTAGTCATCCACTGCTCCGATGAAAAGGAGATTGAAAGATCGCTCTGTAAAAGAAATATAGTGAAGCCATCATTTCAGCTCCGATGAAAAGGAGATTGAAAGTTCGAGTTTTACTGGAATCCTGTTCACTGGAACATCAAGCTCCGATGAAAAGGAGATTGAAAGATCTTTTTGTGATACAAAGTGTTTCCGTCTTTCTGCACGCTCCGATGAAAAGGAGATTGAAAGGGATATATGTAATACTCGCCATTGGGCGTCTGGTATATGCTCCGATGAAAAGGAGATTGAAAGTTTCCGCATATCTGGCATGTATCTAAATCTATGCTTGTGCTCCGATGAAAAGGAGATTGAAAGATTATTTCGATTGTATTCCATATTTTATAGCACTTTCTAAGTCTTCAGCTCCGATGAAAAGGAGATTGAAAGATTATTTCGATTAATTTTAGTAATTTTTGGTTGTTTTTGAGCTCCGATGAAAAGGAGATTGAAAGGTTGCGGCTATTCCGCTTGCCTCTTTCATAACTATATCTGCTCCGATGAAAAGGAGATTGAAAGTAATCTCGTCTCGGCGTTTCTTAAGTATTTCTCCAAATGCTCCGATGAAAAGGAGATTGAAAGTTTTCGGCTAAAATTTCCGTAGTAATTCCGTATTTTTCAGCTCCGATGAAAAGGAGATTGAAAGGGTGCTCTCTCAAGTGCTCTGCGGTGATACTTTCCTGCTCCGATGAAAAGGAGATTGAAAGTATTGTGCATCAAGCCTGACAGAATCTCCTGAGTCATGCTCCGATGAAAAGGAGATTGAAAGCTTGCATTTTTTATTAAGCTTCATGCACATTCACCTTTATGCTCCGATGAAAAGGAGATTGAAAGATTCTTTCTATTGTTTCAAACTTGCCGATATTTAATGCTGCTCCGATGAAAAGGAGATTGAAAGACAGAGGCTATAGCGACGATGAGAAATACAAAGTCTTTCCAAGCTCCGATGAAAAGGAGATTGAAAGAAGTCTTCATATATATAACCTAACTGATTCATTCTTAGGGCTCCGATGAAAAGGAGATTGAAAGTTAGGAGAGTCCTTGCCCAACCGCTGAGCTTTAAGGCTTGCTCCGATGAAAAGGAGATTGAAAGACACTTCGCAACTCATTTTTCTTACCCCCCAGTCCCGCTCCGATGAAAAGGAGATTGAAAGGGAAGTCTCTCTGTTAACTGAACTACTATAAGCCTATCTGCTCCGATGAAAAGGAGATTGAAAGAATTTTCCACCACTTTGAACTCACCACCCCACAATCAGGGCTCCGATGAAAAGGAGATTGAAAGCAAAACTTTTCCCTGACTTGGCAACCTTATTGTTTCTGTTGCTCCGATGAAAAGGAGATTGAAAGAACTTCGCTAACCTCTGAATCGCTTCTATCGCCAGCACTAGCTCCGATGAAAAGGAGATTGAAAGTCCTCGGGCACTGGACACTTTATGTATTTTGAACACTCGCGCTCCGATGAAAAGGAGATTGAAAGCGAAAGAAGCCTTGCCATGTTTCCCCTGCACGTGAACCTGCTCCGATGAAAAGGAGATTGAAAGCCTGCTTGGTAATATGTGCCTCTCGTGCTGCCAGTCTTTTGTGCTCCGATGAAAAGGAGATTGAAAGTGTAATCCGCTTTAATTGAGATGAAATCATCATCGCTTAGCTCCGATGAAAAGGAGATTGAAAGCTGCAGTATTTGAGAACTTTTTTTATGGCTTCGTGGTTATGCTCCGATGAAAAGGAGATTGAAAGAAATATACAACGGATTAAAACAGAAAGGTTTCACACTTTCGGCTCCGATGAAAAGGAGATTGAAAGTGACCTCCTTCAGAAAACCCTTTATGTGCCTCTCCCTGGCTCCGATGAAAAGGAGATTGAAAGGTTAGCTATTGTTATACCTATTTTAAACCAATTTTCCATGCTCCGATGAAAAGGAGATTGAAAGTATAAACAAATTCGTTTCTGGAACTTTTAATATCTTGGGCTCCGATGAAAAGGAGATTGAAAGGTATTATGACAATCCAAAGTCTTTAGCGAGCAGGTTAATAAGCTCCGATGAAAAGGAGATTGAAAGTCATGTAACATTATTGGCACAGTTTCACCGTTTGGTAAGCTCCGATGAAAAGGAGATTGAAAGAAATCCTTGCTACTTTTTGCATTCATAATATTCTTTACTTGGCTCCGATGAAAAGGAGATTGAAAGTCTGCAGACTCCTCGATTAGCTCGTCGAGCTTCCTCGCGCTCCGATGAAAAGGAGATTGAAAGACTGCGTAGCTGATGACTGCGAGCTTCTGAAGGAAAGCGGCTCCGATGAAAAGGAGATTGAAAATTTATCTTGCAACAAAATCACGAACTTTCGGAATAGATTTTCCAAAACTTATCTATAGGCATCTATCAATTTTACAAGGTTATCTCTCATAAAGATGACATGGGAACTATAGCTGAAGAAATACTCGCGAAAAAATCTGGCAAAAAGAAGGTAGAGCCGGGTGAGATTGTTGAGGCAGAAGTAGACTACGTTATGGTAAACGATATAACAGGATTGCCAGCATTCAAAGTTTTTGAAAAGCTTAATGCAGAACCAATAAGGGAGAAAATTGTTCTTATTCCAGATCACTACGTTCCAAACAAGGACATTGCAAGTGCAGAGCAAGCGAAGGCTATGAGAATGTTTGCAAGAAAATACGGCATAGAGAACTACTTTGAAGTTGGAGACAATGGAATATGCCATCAAATAATGATTGAAAAGGGATTCGTGGCACCGGGCAGGCTTATAGTTGGAGCAGATTCTCACACATGCACATATGGAGCGTTTGGAGCGTTTGCAACGGGCATAGGATCAACAGAAGCCGCTGTAGTCTTTGCTCTCGGAAAGCTGTGGTTTAAAGTTCCAGAAACAATGAAAATCATTGTTAAGGGTGAGCTTAAGGACTACGTTATGGGAAAGGATATAATTCTGCACATAATAGGAGATATAGGAGTAGAGGGTGCTCTGTATAAGGCAATGGAGTTCTATGGAGATACCATTGAAAAACTGAGCCTTGCCGACAGAATCACAATAGCAAACATGACCGTAGAGGCTGGTGCAAAGGCTGGCATAATACCGCCCGATGATAAGGTATTTAAATACCTTGAAAACAGGGTTAGAGGTAGCTACGAGCCTGTTTACGCAACGGAAGATGCGGAGTATAGCGATGTTCTTGAATACCACGCAGATGAGATAGAGCCTCTTGTTGCAAAGCCCTATCTGCCGAGTAATATTGCTAAGGCTAAAGAGCTCAGTGACGTCGAAATAGATCAGGCATATCTCGGTTCGTGCACAAACGGAAGAATAGAAGACCTTAGAGTTGCCGCAAAGATACTAAAAGGTAGAAAGGTTCATAAAAACGTCAGGCTTATCGTGGTGCCGGCGAGCAAAGAGGTCTATATGCAGGCCCTAAAAGAGGGGCTTATAGAGATATTCCTCGAAGCAAACGCATACGTAAGTGGACCAACTTGCGGAGCCTGTCTCGGTGGCTTCATGGGAGTTCTCGCAAGCGACGAGGTCTGCATAAGCTCGACGAACAGAAACTTTATAGGAAGGATGGGACACAAGGACAGCAAGGTTTATCTCGCAAACCCAGCAGTTGTTGCGGCGAGTGCTGTAACGGGCAGGATAACAGATCCAAGGGATCTGAAATGATCCTTGAATTTAAAGGAAAGTTTCCAAGGATATCTAAAAATGTTTTTATTCACGAAACTGCTGTAGTTATAGGAAACGTAGAGATAGGAGATTTCTCAAGCATCTTTCCAAACGCCGTTGTTAGAGGAGATAGAGACAAGATCGTTATTGGAAGGTATGTAAACGTTCAGGACAACGTAACGATACATGTAAGCGAGGGATATAGCGTTTATATAGGAGACTATACGAGCATAGGGCATAACGCAGTGATTCACGGATGCAAAATAGGTGAAAACGTTCTCATAGGGATGAATGCGGTTGTTATGAACGGTGCGGAGATAGGAAGCAACAGCATAGTCGGTGCTTGTGCACTCGTTACGGAGAACAAGAAGTTTCCTGAGCGTTCCTTAATAATAGGGGTTCCAGCAAGAGTAGTAAGAGAGCTCAGCGAGGAAGAGGTTGAGATGATCAGAAAAAATGCAGAGATATATCGGAAGCTTGCTGAAGAGTATATGAGGTGAATTCAATGATCGCTTACATAGATGCAAGTGTCTCTGGAGTAAGCGGTGATATGCTTCTATCCGCACTAATAGACTGTGGTGCAAGGCTTGAAATAATATCGGATATCTGCAGAGTCGTTGAAAATTTATTAAACTGTAAAATAAAGGTAAAATTTTATGAAGTTAAAAGAAAAGGTATAAAAGCGAAAAAACTTGATATTATTAGCGATTCTAAATTTAATATTGAAGATATACCAAGAATCTTAGATGAAGTAGAGAAGAGTGTAGAGTTTGATAGAGAATTTGTAGAAAATGTCTTTAAAACGATCTTAGATGCGGAAAAGGCTGTGCACGGAGAAGCACATCTGCATGAACTCTCAAACGTTGACACTATAATAGACGTTGTTGGATTTTCATCCCTAATAAAAGATTTAAATATAGAAAAAGTTTTATGTTCAAAAATAGAGGTTGGAAGAGGAATTGTAAAAACATCTCACGGATTTTTATCATCTCCAGCTTTTATAACTGCGGAGATACTGAAAAAGTTTAAAATACCGTTTAGAGCAAGAATAAACGCAGAAGCTTCTACGCCAACTGGAGTTGCTATATTAGCAAATATTGCAAGATTCGATGAGATTGAGACGAGCAGAATAATAGATATAGGCTATGGAGCCGGAGAAAAAGACTTCGTCGAAGCCCCCAACGTTTTAAGAATCTTTTTGCTCGAATCTGAAATGAAAAGCGAATACATATCAATCTTGGAGACCAATCTCGACGATGTAACTGGAGAGCTTATAGGAAACCTGATAGACGTCCTCTACAGAGAAGGTGCGTTAGATGTGCAGGTTATACAGGCTCTAACTAAGAAATCAAGACCAAGCTTCATAATTAAGGTTATCTGCAACTTAAGCATGGAGGAAAAGCTTTCAAAAATCCTCATTAAGGAGAGCGGAACTCTCGGAGTAAGAATTTTTAGAGCTGAAAAGAGACATGTAGCTGAAAGAAAGATTTTAAAGAGAAAGATAAAAATAAAAAATAGGGAATTTGAGGTTAGATATAAAATTTCAGTTGAAAATGATGTTAAACATTATAAACCGGAGTTCGATGATATAAAAAAAATTGCAGAAGAACTAAAACTGCCTTTTAAAGATGTATATAGGGAAGCTATAAAAAGATTTTGACCATTTGAAACCATAGAAAATTTTAAATAGTCTGTAGGAATTTTTATAATTGATGAGAGTTGTAGAGCTTAAAAATCTTTCAAAAGAAGAAAAAGAAAAGATTATTAACAGGGGTAAGGTTGAGATAGAAAGTGTTTTAGAAAAAGTTAGAAAAATTGTTGAAGATGTAAAAAATAACGGTGATAAGGCACTTAAATATTATACAAAAAAATTTGATGGCATTGAAATAGACGAATTCACCGTTGGTAAAGACGAGATTGAAAAAGCCATAAATAATGTTGATTATAAAGTCATAGAAGCTCTTGAAAAGGCTTATGAAAACATAAGATATTTCCACGAAAGACAGCTTATAAACAGCTGGTTTTATGTAAAAAATGGTGCTAAGCTTGGTTTTATCGTTAAACCAATAAAAAAAGTTGGATGCTATGTGCCGGGAGGAAAAGCCTCTTACCCAAGCACCGTTCTAATGCTCGCTATTCCAGCAAGAGTTGCCGGCGTAAAGGAGGTATACGTTACCACTCCTCCCCAACCGAACAAATACGTGCTGGCGGCATGCGACATTGCAAACGTTGACAGGATATACAAGCTTGGCGGTGCCCAAGCTATAGCAGCCTTAGCCTATGGAACTGAGAGCGTAGAAAAGGTGGATAAAATCGTTGGACCGGGCAATATATATGTTACTGCGGCGAAGAAGCTTGTGAGCGATGTTGTATCAATAGATATGATCGCAGGACCGAGCGAAGTTCTTATAATAGCAGATGGACATGCAAATTCAAGATTTATAGCCTTGGACATGCTCGCCCAAGCTGAGCACGATGAAAATGCCGTAGCAATACTTGTTACCGATAGCAAGGACCTTGCAAAGAAGGTAGAAAAGGAATTGAAGAATTTGCTTAAGGAAGCGAGTAAAACTGCAAAAAGCTCAATAGAAAGAAATGCATATATAATCATAGTCAATGATATCGAAGATGCGGTTGAATTTGCAAACGAATATGCACCGGAACATCTTGAAATTATTTGCCATAACGCCGACGACGTGCTCGATAGAGTAGAGAATGCTGGAAGCATCTTTATAGGAGAGCACACACCAGTAGCGTGTGGTGATTATGCAAGCGGAACAAATCACGTTCTTCCCACAAGTGGATATGCAAAAACGTTCTCAGCACTATCAGTTTTTGATTTTTTAAAATTTATGCTCTTTCAAAAATTTAATGAAAAATCTCTTAAAGATATCTCAGAAATAATTGTAAACTTAGCAGAGGTAGAAGGGCTATACATGCATGCAAGAAGCGTTGAGGAGAGGGTAAAGAGGAGGGAAAAATGAGACCATTACTGCTGCTCACTGCACTGTTAATATTCTGTTTGAGCAATGCAAATGCTCTCGTAGTTAAGGCTGAAATTAAGGGTGTTATAGACACGGTTACTGCTGATTATATAGAAAATGTATATAAGGAAGCTAAAGAGCTTGATGCCGAGGCTATAATAATCGAAATGGATACACCGGGCGGGCTTGACCAATCTATGAGAAAGATTATAAAGACCATTCTCAACTCGGATATACCATTTATAGCATACGTCCACCCAGAAGGAGCGAGAGCTGCGAGTGCTGGTAGCTTCATACTCGTAGCAAGCCATTTAGCCTGTATGTCTCCAGGCACTAATGTAGGGGCTGCTCACCCAGTAGCCGTGGGTGGCGAAGGCAAGGTCTCGGAGAAAATAGTTAACGATGCTATGAAGTATATGCAGAGTCTTGCTGAGAGAAGGGGAAGAAATATAAGCTTGGCTGTAAGCTTTGTTGTAAACAGCACCTCTATAACTGCAAGCGAGGCTCTTAAATACGGAATAATAGACTGCATAGCTAAGGACTATAGCGAGCTTCTTAAGAAGTTGAACAACAGAACCGTAGAAGTTAAAGAAGGAAATGTAACTCTGGATATAGCAGATGATGTTATAGAACCTATTGAGATGAGTGCAAGGGAGAAGTTCCTTCATCTAATTTCTGATCCAAATATTGCATACATACTATTAATGCTTGGAATATATGGAATTATATTCGAACTTGCAAATCCCGGTGCCATTTTTCCCGGCATCTTCGGAGCTATATGCCTCATATTGGCTTTCTGGAGCTTTCACATGATAAGCGTTAATGCCGCTGGTGTAGCCTTTATTATCCTTGCAATAATCTTGCTCGTAGCAGAGCTCTTTACACCTACGCACGGCTTGCTAACAGCTGGCGGAATAATCTCTCTAATCTTGGGATCGCTTATGCTTATAAACGTTGAGAAGGCAAAGTTTGTAACAATGTCTTGGGAGATCGTTGCTGCTGCTGCGGTTGTAACTGTGGGATTCTTTGTTTTAGCCATGGGATTGGCTGTAAAAGCTCACAGAAGAAAGCCAGCAACAGGAATAGAGGGCATGGTAGGATTAGAAGGTGTTGCAAAGGAAGATATAGATCCAGAGGGCATGGTAATGATAAGGGGAGAGCTCTGGCGTGCTGTAGCAAAGGATAAACCGATAAAAAAGGGTAGAAAGATTAGAGTTGTTGAAGTAAGGGATCTAACTCTTGTTGTAGAAGAGGTTGAAGGTGGAAAATATAATTAAGGTTTTATCTCACTTTAGAACGATTATAAAGGGTGGAAGAAACAAATAAAATAAATCATTATGATCTCCCCATCATAAAGGAAGTTTTTAAGTCCCGAAATTATACCCCATCAAAACTAAAGTAGTCGTCCAAACCGAACCAGTAGCCATGGGTCTCCATACTTTCCTTGATAAACTTTATCCATTCCAAATGCTCTCTTTCAAACTTTATCAGCAAATCAAAAACTTCTTCTGCATCCTTAATTTTTTCTCTGCACTTTATATAAAATGCTATGGAGTTTTCTTCAAGTAGTTCAGCTTCTTTTAAAATAATTTTATCATCGTCTGTAGCATTTATTTTTTCCTCAAACTTCTCCGGGAAAACTCTTTCTTCTAAAATTTTTGCCTTAGATTTTACGTCAATGCTACCTTTTTTTATAAGTTCCTCTTTAATATCTTCTAAGAATTTTCTGTGCCTAAGCTCTTCCTTAGCAAGAAACTCAAGAGTCTCTTTAGCTTTTCTGCTCTTAACTTTCTTAGATGCATTGTAATAGAAATTAAAACCCTTCTTCTCAATTTCAATTCCTCTATTTATGCAGTCTATAATGTTCATAAAAAATCGGAGAAAAATTAACGATGTTATTTCATAAAGTTTAAAGAGGATGATGAATTTGCCGAGTGCTGAGCGGTGATGAAAAGGGGAGTCTCTGACGACCCTATTTTAAAAAAATTTTAACAGCTCTGCTTAGCCTTTGTTAAACATTTTCATCTCTTAGGTTTTAATAAATTCACTTAATAAATTCACTTAGACGAAACATTAAGTTCACTTATCTAAGAGGATAAAGAGCCAAAGAAAAAATCTTCATAAAACATGTCGCTTTGAACAATTCCTTCATATTTTTTCAAAATTTCACGATTTCTGCTTTGTGTCTTCTTCCATTCCATTGAAACTTTGAGCTTTTTCCATAAGATTAAATCTCCTTGCCCATGTAAGCCCCATATCTTCTATAACTCTGTAGTATTCCTTTTCTAACGGTTAGTATATATTTTTCTTTGCTTTACCTAAGATATTATTAGCTTAAAAGCCATTTCCAAAGAGGAATAAATTCTATCTTTTTATTATCAATTTTTTCAGTGCCCTCATAATCCCATGTGATAATCATCAACTTTTTCGTTTTAAGTTCTTTTGAAGCCTTTATAAGAGAGCTAACTTCCCTATCCTTTACTTCTTCTCTCGTGCTTGCATAGGTTACCTGAACAAGCTCCTTTACTTTTGTGCCCTCCTTCAAAACAAAGTCAACCTCTTTTCCCTCAGCTTTTCCATATTCCTTCCAGTAAAAGACCTGAAACTTATTAAAAATCTCGCTTCTTCTCAAAAGCTCTAAAAACACTGTATTTTCCATGAGTCTGCTAAGAGAGGTCTCAACCTTAGAAACTCTTATCAAACCGTTGTCAACAACATAAATTTTCTTTGGATATTGCTTTTTGTCTTTGATTGAGTATGAAAATATCTCTAAAGGAAAAATAAAGAAAATTTCATTATAATATCTCATATAGTCCAGAAGTTTTGCTTTACCTATCTTAAATCCTAATGATTTTAGATAGCTATAGGCTTTAGAAATACTAAGATACTTTGCATGATTTGAGAGGCAATATCTTGTGAATTCCTCAAAAGCTGATATATTTCTTATTCTAAATCTTTCAACAAGGTCTCTGTAGAATATTGCATTGTAGTATGATTCCAAAATTTTTTCTTTTATTTTCTCATCCTCAAGAACAACTTCAGGAAAACCTCCAAATTCTATGTATTCTTTTAGATATCTTAAAATTTTGCCTCTTTCTTCTTCCAAATATTTTAATAATTCTTTTTTAAAGGTAATACCTTTAATTTTAAGGAATTCTCTAAAACTCAGGGGAAAAACAACAACATCAATGTTTCTTCCCCTAAGAGATGTGGATATCTCTCTGGAGAGGAGCTTTGAGGAAGATCCAGATAGATATAGTCTGTATTTTCCCTCATCATGGATTCTTCTAACCCATTTATCCCAATCTTTGACATTTTGTATTTCGTCTAAGAAGAAATAAACTGGTTTATCTCCCTCTGGTTTAAAAATCTCGTAATATATTTTGATCATTGTTTCAAGGTCTCTTGCATCCAAATTTCTAAGTCTTTCATCCTCAAAGTTTACGTAGAGGATATTGTCCTTTTTCAGCCTTTTTGCAAGCTTTTTAATTAGTATAAACATGAGATAGGTTTTTCCAGCTCTTCTTGGTCCGACTATGCTTATTATTTTCCTTGTATCTAAAGGGGCTTCTATTTCCCTATTAAACGTCTCGGGAATTTCCTGAACCTTCCACTTTATAAGCACAGCTCTAAAGTCATCATCCCTCATTGTTCTATAAATAGAACGATTTCATATATAAATTGTTCTATAAATAGAACAATTTTTAAAAGAAAATTTTTGACATACATGTAGCATAATTTTTAATCGTGTTTTTTGTAAATATCGGAATCAAAGCATCTTACCCATATAAACTCCATACTTTTCGTAGCCGAACTTTCTGTAGTATTCCCTTGTCCCTACGGCACTTGTTACGATTTTTTTATTTTATACATCTTTTAAGATATTTTTCAACTTCTTTAACAAATATTTCTGCCATTTTCAGACATTCTTCGGCATCCTCTTTATCAATCATGAATCCTATACCGTAATCTCCTTTTTGTCTCAAATTATATATTTTTCTAAAATATTTTCCAAGATTAGTATTAAAAATGCCAGATTTTATAAATAATATTCCAAATAAGCTCATTACTCCTTTATGAGAATGTGTTTTAAGATTTTTTGTAAGTAAGGCTGCCTGAGCCATAAAAAACATAGCATAGTAACATCTTGAAACACAGGAATCGTAGTCTCCATCATTAAAAACAATCTCTGCTGTTCTTAGAAATCTTTTGGATTTGCTTATTAAATACTCTATTTCTTTCATACCGATATACCTTCGTCTTTTATACTTATAAAGAATGGTAATCTGTAGTTTTTAAAGATGCTCTCTTTCACAGCAACTATAGATACAAGTTCTCCTTCATTTAGAAGAATTTCAAAAAGAAGGTCGTTTAAGTAATTTTCCACATCTTTTGGATCTAATTTATCATCAATTACAACAAGAACGTCAATATCTGAATCTTCAGTAGCCTTACCTCTCGCATGAGAACCGTAAAGTATAACTTTTATAATTTCATCTCCATATCTCTTTTTTAGATGTTCTTTTATCCGGTTTAATATTCGCCTAACCTTTTCGTTCATTATTTTATTCTGTGAAAGTTATCTAAGTAAATTTTGAAAAATTTTTGATTGAAATTCTTAGAAAAGCTTTTAGTATGCAGCTAATTTTTCGCTCATACAAAGGTTTAATGATTCCCCTCTATATATAGGGCAATTGTCTGGAGAGCATTTCTGTAGATATCCGAGCATTGCAAGTATTGGACAATACTTATCACTTTCAGAAACAATATCACTTATGCAGAGTTTTAAGATGTTTTTATTATTATGTAAAGGACAAATATAGCACAGATTCTTATCACAGAAAATTCTTGCAAAATCAAAGGTTACATCAAACTGCTCTGGATAAAATTTGTGTTGTTTAAAAATTTTGTTGTAATCCTTATAAATCTCTCTAATACCTTTTGGAGGATATTTGCTGTATTTTTTATCCAATTTTTCAATGATAGGCTTCATAACTCTTTCGTAGAATTTTTCATTCCAAACATCTCCTGGAACTTCGAGCTGGTTGAGATACTTATTCGCATTTCTCCATCTGCTTAAAACTTTAGAGCTGTGGTGCTTATAATTTTCAAGAGAGCTGAGAATATAACTTTCGTAAATAAAACCTTTTAAATAATCACGCAAAGCTGACCATAAACGCTTGTGCCAGAGGTTATTCTTTTTTCTTGAAAAATATCTCTCAAATTTTTCTTCATTATTTAAAACATCAATTATTTCATCTACATCGCTATACTCGTTATCGTATGTTAATAAATAAAGTCCAGTAGCTACTTTTCTTACCCAGTTTTCTTCATTTCCATAACTTGTTACGGTGAGCATGAACTCAATTAAATCCTTATTAAAACTTTTCTCTAATATTTTAAGAGTTCTTTCTACTTTTTCAACTAATCTATGATTTTTTGCTTTCATGAATCTATGTTTAAATTTATCTTTATTATCAACATTCTTTTCAATGCTAAAGTGTCCTTCCTCATCATTGTAGTATTTTTTAATAACCTCATCGGCAGAAAGCCCTTCTTGAAACTCTTTAACAATACGAGTCATTATCGGAAAACACTTTTCCCATACACGTTCGACGGGCATTTGATAATCAAAAATATACATTAGCCAATGGGAAAGCACTAAATGTTTTGACTCAAAATCATCAATTTCTTCGTTTTTATACTTTTCCCACATTTTGTTTGTATATTTAAGCAACTCTTCTATCCCTCGTTCTTTATGTTCACCATTCCATCTTGCATTATCAACCCATTTAAAGAATTTCCATAATCTTAATAAATTTTGATTAGTCATAAGTGTTATTTTTGTCATTTAACTACTTTAAAAATAATTCTAATAAACTAAAAATTAAAAAAATTAAATCTCCATACCAAACTTTTTATTTTCAACTACTTCTTCAACTTTTCTATATAAGCTATAAAACTTACTTCAGCTTTTCAGCATCATCAACAAACACGATACCTTCTTTTTCACAAACATCCCTAAAATCCTCATCGAAAGAAACAAGATAATTTATCCCATGGAATTTGCATGTAGCGAGGATTAATGCATCATTTGGTAAAAGATTATATTTTCTCATATATTCATAAGCCTTCTCAACAATATCATCATTTACACTTAAAATTTTGAACTGATCCAAAAATTCCTTTGGCTCATTCTCCTTAATAAATTTGCTAATTTCACCCTTCTTTTTCACATTAATGGCGGAGATTCCAGAAGTTAGAGATATATAGTGGAAGATAAATTCGCTAAAAACGATATCATTTATATAACCCTCAACATCAAGCTTGCTTAACTCGTAAAAGAGCTTGGAAGCTTTTTTATTACCTTTTATAAACTCTATTAGAGCTGAAGAGTCAAAGAATACCTTCATTGAAGATACCACTCTTCCTCTTTTATCTCACCTTTACCAATTCCTTCATATTTTCTCAAAATTTCTGGATTTAGTCTCCTTTTAGAAAGCTCTTCCCTTAAAAATTTCTCTATTTTCCGCTTCATGTCTTCTTCCATTCCATCAGGAACATTAAGCCTTATTATAATTTCACCCATATTTTTAATCAAGAATTTTAACCATGATAAACGTTTTACCTTTTCCTAATAAAATCAAATCTCCTTACCCATGTAAGCCCCATATCTTCTATAGCCGAGCTTTCTGTAGTATTCTCTTGTTCCTACGGCACTTGTTATCAGAACCCTTTCCTTTCCGTGCTTTTCAGCTATTTCTTCAGCCTTTTCAACCAAAAGCCTTCCATAGCCCTTGTGCTGCTTCGAGAGAAAGCCCTCTTTTTCTTTTAGCGGTAGAGCCGTGCCTAATACCTTAAGCTCCCTTATTATTGCTGTCTTTTCATCCATTTCCCAGCGGTGTGCATGCTTTGAAGGAAACCTTAATCTCAGATATCCAACTACCGCAAGCCTCTCTTTATCCTCTATAGATAAGAAAAATTCTTTACCCTTAGAAGCTTTGTAGCTCTCGACAAATATTTTTAAATCATCCTCAGTAATTTCAACGTTTTCTCTATACATTACGTGCCCAACTTCTCTGCACCTTATGCACATGCACCTTGCATTATCTTTTTTCAAAGCTTTAATCACAAGCTCAGCAAGGTTGCTCTTTTTAACTCCAGCTACTATCAGCTCGCTTGGTATGTCTCTCTGTATCCTCATAACCCTTACCCAAGGTGGAAGAATCTTTTTTATCTCTTTTATAAGTTCAACAGCCTCTTCATCGCTATATGGCTTGTATTCTCCATGCTTCCACATCTCATAAAGCTCTGTTCCCTTAACAACGAGAGTTGGATAAATTTTGAGCATATCTGGCTTGAAGTTCTCGTTTTTAAAAATCTTTTTAAACATCTCCAGGTCCTCGGAGAAGTTTGAGAACAAGCCGGGCATCATGTGGTAGCACACCTTAAGTCCAGCATCTTTTAATATGCGTGTAGCCTCTACGACATCGTCAACAGTATGCCCTCTATTTACGAGGTCGTATATCTCTTGTTTTATCGTCTGAACACCGAGCTCAACTCTCGTAGTTCCGTAGCTCAGCATTAGATCAACATGCTCTTCCTTAGAAAAATCTGGTCTCGTCTCTATCGTTAAGCCTACGCACCTAACCCTTGCTACCTCGTTTTCTCTGTGAGCTTCTTCCAAGCTTATAGGCTCATTTTTATAGCTTGGAAAATCGTTCATAGCCTTAAAGCATCTTGCAACAAAGTCTTTTTGATAATCTACTGGAGATGCTAAGAAAGTTCCCCCCATTATTATAAGCTCAACCTTTTCTATGCTGTGTCCTATCGAGCTTAGTTGCCTTAACCTATCGTGCACCTGCAGATACGGATCGTAGTTCGCTCTCTTTGCTCTTAGCGTTGCTGGCTCGTAGCCAGTGTAGCTCTGCGGTGCATTCTCACCACGTGGACAGTAAATGCATCTGCCGGGGCATGGATAGGGTTTGGACATAACAGCTACAACAGCCACACCTGAGATCGTTCTCACGGGCTTCTTTGTTAATAAAGATTTAATTTCTTTATCTTCTATAAATTTCATTATTTCTGAGTTCTTCGGTATATTAATTCTGTATTTTCTTGATATTCTTGCTTTTATTCTTTTAATTTCTTCTCTCGCTTCTATAAAGTTTTTCTTTTTAATTTTTTTTATTTCCTCTGCAATTTCTCTTAAAGCTTTTTCTTTTACAAGCATCTATTATTAAAAAGAAGGTTAACCTTTTCATTTGTTAAACTTCTGTATGATAGAGGTGTCTGATATGTTTGCCCCTTGCAGATATAGGGAGGATACAATGTGCACATTAACTAAAAGAGACTGCTTCGGTATGCACTACGATCCAGAGAAGGATGAATACTATTTTGACAGATTTAAAGAAAGATCGTGCCCAAGCTACGAGCCAAGCAAGATAGAGCTACCTTCTGAAGCACCTCAGGATTTTGATACAAGGGTTAAGGATACTGGACAAGTAGCAAAGAAAAGACCGGATAACATCGTTTTCATAAGGCTCTTTGGAAGAGGTGGAAGGGTTTTATATGGCGAAGATGAGGCGGCAAGCTTCGTAGAGACGGAGGATGTTTACCTCTATGCGGAGATTCTGCAGAGCTACTTCAAGAAGAAGTATGGAGACCAAGTAATTGTTGAAGGTATTGATATAACCTCTGATAGAATTGACGAATTCCCAATGGTTAAGGAGATTTTAATGAAAGAAGGAATAAACAGCTATATAGTAATGATAAACGATACAATAAGATTTATAGGAGATCCGAGAAATATCCCTCTCGGACTTATAAGAGCGGATATCGAGAGACTCGGTGTAAAGCCTATAAAGAAGAAAAAAGAAAAGAAAAAGTGACTATAGGTGATAAAATGTATAAAATAGCAGTTATACCCGGTGATGGTATTGGAAAAGAGGTTGTTGAAGAAGCGGTTAAAGTTTTAAATGCTGTAAGTGAGGTTTTCAATATTGAATTTAAATTCGACTACTTTCCTTTTGGTGCGGAGTATTATTTAAAAACTGGTAAAACTCTTGAAGAAGATGATTTAAAAGAGCTCTCAAAATACAACGCTATACTTTTTGGAGCAGTCGGAGATCCGAGGGTTAAACCGGGAATACTTGAGCAAGGAATTCTGTTAAAGCTTAGATTTTATTTTGATCTTTATGTTAATCTTAGACCAGTTAAGGCACTTCCCAACGTTAATATACCGATTCATGGAAAAAGCTATAAGGATATAAATTTCTACGTAGTTAGAGAAAATACCGAAGATTTTTACGTTGGAATAGGAGATAGAACAAAGGAAAACAACAAAAAAAGGCTTGAAGTTTTGAGAGAGCTTTATAAGCTGAAATTTGATATTGAGCTTGAAAAAGAGGGAAGCGAAGAAATTGCGTATCAGATAGGTGTTATAAGCAGAGAAGGTGCTAAGAGGGTTATAGAATATGCATTTAAGCTTGCGGAGTATAAAGGGCTGAGGAAGGTTACGAGCGTTGATAAGGCAAACGTGCTTACATACGTCTACAGCCTTTGGAGAGAAGTTTTCGAGGAAGTTGCAGCTAAATATAAGGAAATTGAACATGAGCATGTCTTTGTAGATGCAATGGCAATGTTCATGATAACAAAGCCGGAAGCCTTCGACGTTGTTGTTACTCCAAACATGTTTGGAGATATACTAACGGATTTGGGGGCTGCAATACAAGGAGGCATAGGTTTAGCTCCAAGCGGAAATATAGGTGATAAAATTGCAATGTTCGAGCCCGTTCATGGCTCAGCTCCAGATATAAAGGGAAAGGGCATTGCTAACCCAGTAGCCACCATCTTAAGCTCCGCTTTAATGCTCGACTATCTCGGCGAGAGAAAAGCCGCAGAAGCTGTTGAAAGAGCTGTTGAGGAGACTCTTGCGAAAAGAATTATGACACCAGATCTTGGTGGAAAGCACAGCACAAAAGAGGTGGGCAATGCAATAGCTGAAAGAATAAAATCTGGGTGATCCTATGGAGGTAGGTGATGTTGCCAATTCCGTAGAGCTTAAAGAGGAGGACGTAATTCTCAACAACATCCTCGCAGTATCAGTTTTAAGCGAAACCCTAAAGACTACGCTCGGTCCAAAGGGATTTGATAAAATGCTCAGAGACAGCTACAACCAAGTAGCAATAACAGATAACGGAGCTGCAATACTTGCTATAGCAAACATTCAGCATCCTATAGCAAAAATGGTGGTTAATCTTGCCAAGATTCATGAGAGGGATTTTGGAGACGGCACGACAACTCTCGTTGTTCTCGTAGGCGAACTTTTAAAGAGGGCTGGAGACCTTATGCAAAAAGGATTGATGCCAGCCACCATAATAAGCGGATATATAAAAGCCCAGAAAAAAGCATTGGAAATTTTAAAAGAGCTGTCCCTTGACGTTAGGAAGGAGGATATATTCAATATAGCATACAGCTCGCTTAAAGGAAAGCTGAGCGATGAGGATGCGAAGCATTTGGCAAAGATAGCTACGGAAGCGATAACGAGGGCTAAGGATAAGGAGAACATACTAATAAGCTACAGACCCGGAGGAAAAATAAGGGATACTGTTTTAATTGACGGCGTGTTTATAGATCTTGGAAAAAGGGTTCACCCAAGCATGCCGAAAAAAGTTAAAAATGCAAGAATATTGCTTGTTGACAGAGAAATTTCAACTTATATACCTAAGGGCACGAAGTTTGTGATGAACGATCCGAGAAGCGTAAGAGCTTTGATGGAGTATAAGCACAGACTTTTCTACACCGTTGCAAGCATTATAAAGAGGGCTGGAGCTAACGTTGTTCTCTGCGAGAAGAACATAGAAGAGCTTGCAATGTTTTATTTCGCAAGATTTGGAATAATGGCTGTTAGGGATGTAGAAAAACCTGTTTTAAAGCTTTTAGAAAAGGCTACAAAAGCAAGAATAGTGAGCAACGTTAAAGACGTTAATCCAAGCGTTTTGGGATACGCAAAACTCGTTGAAGAAAGCAAAATAGGTTTAGAAGAAATAATGTATGTTACAGGATGTTTAAATAAAGATGTTGTCTCAATACTCGTTAGGGGTGGAAGTGAAGTAACAGCAATGGAAGTGGAGAGAAAAATGAGAGATTTAATAATAATGCTTGAAAGGGTCTACAAGAGCAAGAGGGTTCTCGCTGGTGGTGGAGCTTGCGAAATAGAGCTGGCTGAGAGGTTGAGAAGGTTTGCAAAAACAATACCGACGAAAGAACAGCTCGCAGTAGAAGCTTTCGCAGATGCCCTTGAAACGATACCTAAGGCAATAGCAATGAATGCTGGCATGAACGTAATAGATGCGATTATAAGCCTGAGATACGAACACGGTAAAGGTAATATATACCATGGCTTAGATGTAAACGACAGAAAAATCAAGAACACGTATGAAGCCGGGATAATAGACAACTACGTTTCAAAGAGGCAGATTATAAGAGCGGCAACGGAGCTTGCAGTAACAATACTTAAGGTTGACAGCATAATAGCCAAAAAGCCTAAGCCAAAGAAGAAACCAGTAGAAAAACCAAGACAAATTTTCAAGGAAGGAAAAATAGATTTAACAGAAGCTGTAAGAGAGTCGAGGCAAGTTTTGAAGCGTATCGAGAAGATGAATCTCTAATTTATAATTTTTTGGTGAAAATTATGATTGAAGAGGCAGAAAAAGTAGTGGAGATTGACGAAAAAATATATTGGCTTGGAGTTTATGAGGAAAATGCTGTTTTAAGATCAAATATTTATCTAATAGACGATGACGAAGATGCAGTTTTAATAGAACCCGGCTCTGCAAAATATTTTGATGTGTTCTATGAAAAGCTTAAATCTGTTGTAGATCCTGAAAAGATAAATTATATATTTGTTTCCCATCAAGATCCCGATGTTGCAAGCTGTATACCTCTTCTCGAAAAAAAGCTTAATAAAAAATTTACAATTATCACCCATACAAGAACAACATTCCTACTACCGTTTTATGATATAAAGAGCAGCTATTATACTGTAGATACAAATAAATGGAAGCTTGTTTTAAAAAGTGGGAGAATTCTAAGATTTCTTTTTATGCCATACTGCCACTTTCCCGGCATGATAGTTATGTATGATACAAAAAGCAGAATTCTCTTTTCTGGAGATCTCTTCGGCGGCTTCAGCTACAGATGGAAGCTGTTTGCTGATGAATGGTATATAGAAGCTATGAAAGCCTTCCACGAGCACTACATGCCAAGCAGAGAAATTCTTAGCCACAATATATCAAAACTTGAAAAGCTCGATATTAAGATGATAGCACCTCAACACGGATCAATAATAGCAAAGGATATAGAAAAATACATTGAAACCCTGAAAAATCTTGAATGCGGAGACTATCTTTATGTAAGAGATGATATCTTGGAGGAGTAGAGTGTGGCAAGCTATAGAGAGGCTCTTGAGCTTATAATAAAGAGACAGTTCGGCATCTATGGTCCAGAGAAGGTTATAGAGTTTACAAAAAAGATGGGGGTTGAGGTTGATAAAAAGGGAAGAATTTTAAAAATGCCAGAAAATGTTGATGAAAAAGAGTTTTTGGTTAAATTTGTCAATGAAATGAAAAAAGAACTTGGAAAATTATCGTTTCTTGCATGTAAAATAGCTTTAATATATTTTTTCACAAAAAATAAATTAAAGAATCCTTTTGAAAATTAAATTCTTCCTCCAACGCTTGCTATAGTTCTTATGTGTGCTCCTCCATCTCCAACTGGAACGTATTGCCCATTTTTTCCACAGAAGCCTATGTGCATGCTGAAGTCCTTACCTACGGCATCTATATTTTTAAGAATCTCAAGGGTTTCCCCAGAGAGAGCAACATCCTTTATAGGCTCCTTTATTTCTCCCTTCTCTATTATAAATCCTTCTTCGCATGAGAACTGGAACACGCCTCTCGCTGGATCTACTTCACCACCCTTTGAGCCTAAGAGGTATAAACCGTAGTCTATATCTTCTATAAGCTCCTCGAAGCTGTAATCTAAAGGCTTTAAGTAGGTGTTGCTCATCCTCACTATAGGCTCGCTTGAAAAGTTCTGAGCTCTTGCATTTCCAGTAAGCTCTGAACCGAGAAGCTCAGCGGTTTCTCTGCTATGCAGATAGCTCCTTAGAAAGCCGTTTTCTACAACAGCCTTCTTTTCAGCCTCAACTCCTTCGTCATCATAGAAGTAGAATCCGAAGGAACCGCTCAACGTGGGGTCATCGTATATAGTAACAATATCGCTTGCTATTTTTTCGCCAAGCTTATTTGCTAAGATGGATTCTTTGTTTGCAACGTGGTCTGCTTCTACGGCGTGTCCAAGGGCTTCGTGTATAAAAACACCAGTAAGCTTAGGGTCAAGAACAACCTTAAACCTGCCCTTTGGGGGAGTTCTTGCTCTTAAAAGCCTTAAGGCTCTCTCACAAGCTCTTTTTACAGTATCTTCAGAATTTTCAAGAGCCTCGAAACCAGCTACAGCACCAATCCTTTCAAAGGCATATTGCACTTCTTTATCCCTTGCATAGCACGTGCAGAGCATGCTTATCCTTGGTATTTCCTGCTCTATTTCACTTCCCTCGCTACTGTAGTATCTTGTTACAGTTTTAACTGTGGTTAGGGAAAAGCTTCTGCTCACAATTTTTCTGTAATCCTTTGCTATTTCATCCATATCCTTCAAAAATTCTTTTCTCTCATCGAAATCTATGTTTTCAAACGGAATCTTACACTTTACAATTTTTTTATCTTTTATTGGTTTTCCTTTTTTTACTTTTTTCTTTTCTCCAATTTTAGCCATTTTATAAGCCTTCATTGCTATTTCGTATAAATCTTCTATATTGTTACTTGAAGCAAATCCAATTCCCTTGTCTATGACTCTAACACTTACTCCGAAAGTTCTTCCACTTGAGACCTCTTCTATCTTTGAATCCTTTAAAACTATTGTATCGCTGAGGTTTTCCTGTATCCTCACCTCTACAAGCTCAGCATCGAGGTTAAGAATCTTGCTCAGGTTCATGAATCTTCACCTTTCCACAAAAATTATACTTTAAAATAAAAAATTAAAATTTTATTTAAAAATCTGTAGAAGCTAAAGCTCGCATATCTCTCCTCTCGCACAGCCGCCAGAGTATTCTGAGCTTACCTTTACATGCTCCCCAACGTATAGCACTTGCTTGCTCTTGCTTCCATATCTATAAACCGTTATTCCCTTGCACCTTAGCTTATAGGCAAGCAGAAATACCTTTCTAACATCCTCTAAGGTTGCGTTGTGCGGAAGATTTACTGTTTTAGCCACTGCATTATCTGTATACTTCTGAAAAGCCGCCTGCATTCTTACGTGCCACTCCGGCTCTATATCGAGGGCGGTTACAAAGAGTCTTTTGACATCTCTTGGCACTCCATCTACGTTCTGCACAGAACCTACCTTGGCTATCTTTGTTATAAGCTCCTTACTGTAAAATCCTCTCTTTTTAGCGATCTCCTCAAAAACTCTATTAACCTCAACGAGCCTAACTCCCTCTAAAACCTCTCTAACGTAGGCTACTGCAAACAGAGGCTCTATACCGCTTGTGGTTCCAGCTATTATGCTTATTGTTCCGGTAGGTGCTATTGTTGTTACTGTTGCATTTCTTAGAGCATCGTATCTGCCTTTATATATGCTCTTCTCAAATGCTGGAAATACTCCTCTTTCAAGTGCAAGCTCTCTCGAAACTTCTTTCGCAGTCTCGTTTATAAACTTCATAACCCTTTCAGCCGTCTTGAGGGCTTCATCGCTGTCATAGGGTATTTCAAGCTTTATAAGCATCTCCGCAAAGCCCATTACTCCCAAACCTATTTTTCTCGTTCTCTTTGTAGCCTCTTCTATCTCCTTCAGTGGATATCTGTTTACGTCTATAACGTTGTCCAAGAACCTTGTTGCAATTCTTACAACCTCTCCGAGCCTCTCAAAATCTATTTCGTTGTTTTTAACGAACTTACTCAGATTTATTGACCCCAAATTACAGCTTTCATAAGGTAGCAGAGGAACCTCACCACATGGATTTGTAGCCTCTATTGAGCCAAGCTCTGGCGTTGGATTGTGCCTGTTTATCTCATCGAGGAATATTATACCGGGATCTCCGCTTCTCCATGCGTTTGCAACCATGAGATCGAAAACGTCCCTTGCGTTTATCGTTCCAACAGCTTCGTTTGTTCTCGGATTTATAAGCTCGTAGTCTTCGCCTTTAATTGCCTTCTCCATGAACTCATCGGTAACAGCTACAGAAATGTTAAAGTTTTCAAAAACTCCCTCACGCTCTTTGCACGTTATGAATTCAAGGATATCTGGGTGATTGTAGTTTAGTATTCCCATGTTTGCTCCTCTTCTCTTGCCACCTTGCTTTATAACATCCGTGGCAACATCGAATATTCGCATGAACGAAACGGGACCGCTGTTTGATGTATATACCCCGTTTCCAGAGAGTAGATGAACATCTCTAATCTCAAGGTCATAAACTTTTTTTCTTCCAATTTTTTCTATTTTAACAATTTTGTTTGGGTATAGCTTAGATAAAAGCTTAAAGTATTCTATCTCGCTTGAGTTTAGGTTTAATTTATCCTTTAGCTTTATTATTTTGTTTATGAATTCTCTATGGGTTACCCTTGAATTATAGGAGAGTATTTTTAAATCTCTCTGCAGTTTCGCTCTAACTTTTTCATTTTCTATCTTATACATCACGTTAAATGGAAAAGAATACTTCTTGTTTTTACCCCTTTTTTCTAAATATTTTAAAGCCTTTTCAGCAATTCTTGATATTTTTACAGATTCCTTTAACTCCCTAAAAGCCTTTATTTTCATGTCTTTTGTCTGAATTCTAAGAGAATAAACAGTTTTCCTCCTATTTTTTGGCTTATATATTTGAATGCTCGAAACAATTCCAAGAGCCAAGAGGAGAATCTGTAGATCCTTTATAAATTGCTCTGAGACGGATTTAAATACGATTCTGTAATTGTTATCAAAGCTCCCGTCCCCGTCGAAGAATCCAGATATGAAAGCTGATACAACTTCTGGCTTGCTTCTAAATATATGCTCTGGAACATATATTCTATCTGATTCTTTTTTTATTAATCCATTTTTTTCGAGAAATCTCACAACCTTTGTTGATGGGATTACAAGGGTCGTTCTATTTCCATATGCATACTCTCTAACCTTTACGCCAAAAATCTCCTGAGATATTGACCTAACTTTCTCCTTTATGTCGTGCTCATTCTCGTTATTAAGATAAATTTCTATCCTTGCACATTTAACAGTTTTTCTTCCATTTCTATTGTATCCATATTTATATGAGATGTGTCCATCTGCATACAAAATTCCAAGTAAGTATGCGAGCTTTTCGTCGAGAACATTTGGTAGTTTGGCTTTGCTTCTGCTCTTAATTCTTGTGTTAAGCTCTACGTAATCTGTGGAGTATTTGTCCGGTATAAGTAGATATACATAGTCACCTACTTTAAGCTCTTTTAAAGGTTTTAAGTAAGGATTTCCATTTCTATCAAAGACAAAGAATTTATGATCCTCACTGACTTTTACTTCGTATCCGTCCTCAAGAACTACTCTGAATATCTCAAGTTCTCCGCTGTATCTGTTTAAAATAGGTTTATATCCTCTGTGAGTTGCAACTGATGTAAGGCTTTTGTTTTCAACAAGCTCCTTTATCTTTACAAAACCTTTGTTTGTCAAAATTCTTGTATCTCCAGAAAAGCATGCTATTCCTTTGGTGCTTTTAACAACGTCACCCTTTGGTCTTATCTTGCTGAAGTTGAATCCTGTTCCACCCCCAGCTTTATGTATTAGAGCTGTATATTTTATAGTATCGAATATACTCTCTAAACTGTCCTCTATTGGCAGAACGAAGCATGCACTGAGAACACCTAAGTCTGTGCCAGCGTTCATAAGCGTTGGTGAGTTCGGCAGAAACTCAAGGTTTGTCATTACCCTTAAAAACAGATTTTCCCATTTATCCCTCTCTTTTTCAATGCTTGCAATGGCTCTTGCAACCCTCTTAAACATTTGCAAAGGGGTTTCTATGATGTTTCCTTTTTCATCTCTTAAAAGATACCTACGCCTCAAAACTTCTATAGCATTTACTGTAAGCTTCAGTTCATCTTTATGAACGCCTAAGAACTTTTTTGCCTCTCTTATCTTTTCTCTTTCCTTTCTGTATAAAATATAAGCCTTAGCTACCTTTGCGTAGCCGTGCTTTATCAAAACTTCCTCAACGATATCTTGAACATCTTCTACATGTGGAATTCCCTTTATTCTTTCCTCCAATATTTTTACAACTTCATCTGCAAGTTTCTCAGCAACACTACCGTCTTTTTCTCCAGTTGCTATAAATGCTTTTAAAATTGCATTCTTTATTTTAGTCTTATCAAAGTCCTGTGTTGTGCCGTCTCTCTTTATAATCTTTTTTATCATCTATCATTCTCCTTCAACATCAACAATTTCAACAATTTCACTTTTCCTCAAAAATCTCCTTTTAACCCTAAGAATTACCTTGTCTCCTACCTTTATCCCTATATTTGGTCTTTTTATATAATAAATGCCCGGCTTAACTCCAGCACATATATCATAGTGAACCTTGACTTTTACGCTGTTGTTTACCTCTAAAACCTCTCCAAGCGTATAATCTCTGTAATACCTTGTAAAGTAGAGGAACGCCAGAACTGTGAGTAGAATAGCTATTACTGTGTATAAAATTATGTTTATTCCTTTCGCTGAGATGAGAAAGGCAATTATTCCTATGTATATAATATAAATGTCTCTATACGGCTTATAGTCGGTAAACCTCCTTATAGAGTTTATAGTAAGCATTCCATAGACAGATGCAACAAGCTCAAGCAGAACAACGGCTTTCTTAGAATGCAGAATGTTGGCTATGTAGAGAAAAACGATGGATATCATAAATATTATTGTTAGTTGATATTTTAAAATTAAATAATCAACAAAATCCACCTTCTTTTCAAAAAATCTGTAGAGACTTATCCCTCTGGACTTCTTCAATATTAATATTATAAATGTTATAAGATAGTATATAAATTTTTTAAACATCCTTATTGAGACACTGCCTATTCTCTCGTAAATGCTCATATGTTGTGAGTGATGGTTTTAAAAATTTAAAATTTTTGTTTTATTTCAAAGTTTGGTTAAACAAAAAACAAAAATTAAAGACCTTTTACAAAGGATTCTGCAGCTTTCTGAAGGTAGTTTACTATTTCGCTTGGATACAAGCCTATTACTATAACAAGGATCACTGCAATTATTAGAGCAAGGGTAACGCTTAGAGGCTCGTTTATTTTTGTCTCATTCTCAGCTTTTGCCCAATACATGTAGCTTATTATTCTGCCGTAGTAGAATATTGATATCGCACTGTTTACTACAAGAAGAACTGCTAATACGTATCCCACGCTACCACCAGCGTATATCGCTGAAAGCAGTATGTAGAATTTGCTTAAAAATCCCGCAAGCGGTGGAACTCCAATTAAGGATAGCAACAGTATTGTAAGCATTAGTGCGGTTATAGGTGCTTTTTTGCTAAGCCCCTTGTAATCTTCTATGTTTTCTCCAGCAACTATTCCAGCTATAAAGGCACCAGCCTTCATTACCGCATGCACGAGTATGTGTAGTAACGCCGCCGCAATCGCAAATATTGCAACTTTCGTGTTTAAGAGGGCTAAGGCTATTATTATGTAGCCAGCATGTCCTATGCTTGAGTATGCAAGCATACGCTTTATATTTGTTTGAGAGAGAGCTACGATATTTCCATACGTCATTGTAAGGGCTGCAAGTATTGCAAATGCAAGTGCCCAGTAGTTCGCTATTGGTGAAAGAGCTATATAGAATATTCTTAGAACCGCAAGAAAGCCCATCTTCTTGCTTGCACTCGATAGAAATGCACTAATCGGTGTTGGCGATCCCTGATATACATCTGGTGCCCATGCGTGGAATGGAAATGCTGCCATTTTAAATGCAAATCCAGCAACCAAGAAGAGGGATGCGAGAATGCTCACCGTGTTGAGCTCAAGCCTGTTTATCATCTCGTATATGTTTGTAGTTCCCGTTAGTCCATACAGTAGCGACATTCCAAAGACTATTAAGCCAGAGGATACCACCGCAAATACGAAATACTTCATAGCCGCTTCGCTCGTCTGCTTATCTCTAAAGAAGCCTGCAAGAATAAAGCTTGGTATCGTTGCAAGTTCAAGGGCAACATACAGCATTAGGAGGTCTATGGAGCTCGCTAAGAGAAGCATGCCCATTAGGCTCATCAGCAACAGAGAGTAGTATTCCCCTTCCCTCTTGTTTATATCCTTCAGTGAGCTCAGTATTACAAGAAAGGCAACCGTTAGGAATACAGCCTTAAAAACTATTGCAAAATCGTCTACTGCATATATTCCCCATGCAGTCATTCTTGGAAGCTTGAATAGAGATACAAATGCAAGAGCTACTGCTAAGAGGCTTAAATATCCAAGAATCTTTCTCTGAGTTACTGTATAGTTGAGGAGTATTATTAGGCTCGCAAACGCTCCAATAATTATTTCAGGAACTATATATCCCACCATCCTTGATCACCTCGCAAGCAGCTTTTCGCTTGCTTGACTAATAATTTCCACAGCATGGAACGGATAAAGCCCAAGGAAAGCTATAAGGATTATCAGCACAGCTAATGCAACTGCTTCGCTTGATGTAAGCACCTCTTTAACCTTCTTTACCCTATCGTTTGGAGAGTTGAATATTGCCCTCTGAAGCATGAAGGAGTAGTATCCAGTTGTCAGTCCTATCGAAAGTGCTGCAAGGACAAGAACCCATAGAGGCATTATTCCCATTTTTACAGCGTTGTATAAGCCGAAGAGTATGAGGAGCTCTGCTACGAAACCGCTTAAGCCGGGCAAGCCAATGCTCGCCATGCTTGCATACACCATGCTCCATCCAACTTTTGGCATGCTCCTTGCAACTCCGCTGAGCTGTGATATGAGCCTCGTTTTTAAGTGCTGGTTCATTATACCGCATGCTAAGAAGAGCATCGCCACTATAAGCCCATGGCTCACCATCTGGAATATTGCACCGTTGAGCCCTGTTAGATTGAAGCTGAGCAAGCCGAGGAGAACGAAGCCCATGTGGCTGACGCTTGAATAAGCTATGAGCTTCTTTATATCATCCTGAGCCAGAGCTAAGAACCCAGCATAGAATATGCTGAGCAAGCCGAGGAGTGCTAAGGGATACGAATAAAGCTGGAAGAAGTCTTCAAAGAAGCTGAATGCCAATCTTATTAAACCGTAAGCTCCCATCTTTGAGACCAGCGCTGCCAGTATAAGCGTTACTGGTGAAGGTGCCTGTGTGTATGCATGAGGTAGCCATGTGTGGAATGGAACAAATGGTATCTTGAATGCAAACCCTATGAACAGCAGCAAAAATACAAGCTTTGCCTCTTCGATGCTTAAACTGAGCGTCTTTTCAATCGCAATTATATTCGTTGTGTTCGTTGCAAACAGTAGCTTTAGAAAGCCAATCAGCATGAACAGACTTCCTACATGGGTGTATATAAAGAACTTCATTGCAGCATAGGTTTTCTCTTTACCCCCCCATATTCCTATTAAGAAGAATCCGGGTATTAGAACGAATTCCCAGAATACATAGAAGAAGAATAGATCAAGGCTCTCGTATATCCCTATGAGACCCATTTCCATTAGCAACATTAGTGCATAGTATTCTGGAAGTCTGTATGTTATTCTATTCCAAGATGCAAGAATTGCAACCACGAATAAAACTGTTGTTAGCAGTATCATTGGCAGGCTTAAGCCATCTACGCCAAGACTGAACGTTATCTCCTTGTCAAATATTGTTAGCCACTTGTAGTTTACGCTCGGATAAAGGGACTCTGGATTGCTCATAAACATTGGTATGAGCGGAATGCTTGCAAGCAGTGTTAAAAGCGAAAATAGGAGTGCAATATGCTTTGCAGACTCCTCATTGCCCTTTCCAAACACATAGGTCAATACCGCACCTATTAGCGGCAACAGTATAAGCATTGTTAGAGGCTCCATTGCTTTCTACCCCCTAAATTGAGAGTATTATTAACAGAACACTTAATCCAAGGAATATCAGCGTAACATAATCCTGAATTTTACCTGTCTGAAGTTTCTTTATCACATCACCAAACATCAGTGTTACCTTTGCAATTCCGTCAACGATGTATTTGTCGTATAACCTTTCAAGAACGTCAAGCAGAAGACTGAATACATAGACAATTCTCTCAGCGAAGTAGTTGTATGCATGGTCAAAGTAATACTTGTTGTTCACAAGCGTGTGTATAGGCTTGAATGTCCTTACTATCGTTTCACTCGAAACAACTTTTAGATAATAAACCGCAAAGACTGTTAGGAATGAAATCACAGCTATAATTGCAGAGATTACTGCTATTTTTTCATGCTCGTCTTCTGTGAGATGGGGCAGATGATAGGGCGCATATTCTCCCACCCAATCGCTTACAACTTCGTCGTAGCCAAACAGCTTAACCGTCGGGACTATAAACGAGCAAGCTGCAAGCACTATAAGCGGGACTGTCATTATTGCCGGAGACTCGTGAGCATGCTCTGCTTCCTTGCTTTTAGGCTTTCCAAGGAAGACTATGAAATACCATCTGAACAGATAAGCCACGCTCAGAAAGGCTGTTACCATTGTAAGGTAGTATAGATAAATATATGCTGGCTCATGCATCGCACTCGCCTTTATTGCTGCGAGGATTTCATCTTTGCTCCAGAATCCGCCAAAGGGCGGAAGTCCGCTTAAACTCACTATTGCAACAAGAGCTGTTATTGCAGTTATTGGCATCTTCTTCCACAAGCCGCCAAGCTTCCTTATGTCAATGCTTCTCGCATGAACAGCATGAAGAACGCTTCCGGTTGCAAGGAAGAGTAGAGCTTTAAACATTGAATGGTTTATAAGGTGATACATCCCCGCAGCTATGCTTCCAGAGCCAAGTGCAAGTGCAATAAAGCCAAGGTGACTCATCGTTGAATATGCAACTATACGCTTTATATCAATTCTAACCAAGCCCATGCTTGCAGCCATAAATGCTGTTATTGCTCCAATGTAGGCTACAACGAGCATTGCTGTGTCTGAGAGAACGTAGAGCGGATACATCCTTGCAACCATGTAGACACCAGCCTTTACCATCGTTACTGCATGTATGAGTGCACTAACCGTGGTTGGACCTTCCATAGCATCTGGAAGCCACACGTGCAGAGGCACTTGAGAGCTCTTACCCATAGCCCCTATAAAGAGTAACAGCGAAACAATGGTTATCTGCTCTTCCGTAAGCTCTTTTGGTGCCCTTTCAAAGATTTCAACAATATCAAGTGTATGTAGCCAGTTGTATAGGAGAACGAGCCCGAGCATGAAGCCTATGTCTGCAACCCTCGTAACAATTATTGCCTTCTTCGCTGCACTTGCTGCGGTGCTATACTTATACCAGTATCCTATGAGGAGATATGAACATAGACCTACAAGCTCCCATGCTATGAACAGCAACAGGATGTTTCTCGATATAACAAGCAAGAGCATGCTTGATATGAATAGGCTCATCTCTGCATAGTATCTGTGCACGGTCTCATCGCCGTGCATATAGCCGAGGCTGTATATCATTATAATGAGGCTTCCAAAGGCTACTACAAAGAGCATTACCGCTGCAAGCTTATCTATAAGCAATCCAAACTTAAATATCTCTTCTGCAAACCCTACACTCTCCTTGCTTATCCATGTAATACCGTTTTCATATGTAAGCTCTTTTCCACTGAGAACCTCTATAATTACAAATACTGAAAGTATGAAAGACAATGCAGTAAACAAAACCGCCACTATGCCACTTCTTTCACCCCATCTACTTCCAAACAGCGTTATAAGAACAAAAGCTACTGCTGGAAATGTTGGTATGAGCCATGCATACTCCAGAGCACTCATTTTACCACCTCATCTCCTTTATTTTACCAACGTTGAGCGTTAGATAATTTCTATATATCATCATTACAATTGCAAGACCCACCGCAGCTTCTGCAGCCGCTATTATTATTGTAAACAGCACAAAGACGTTCCCTGTTATATCACCCATGTATCTGGAGAATGCTATAAAATTCAAATTTGCAGAGTTAAGCAGTATTTCAACACCCATAAGTATCCTTATCATGTTTCTTGTCGTCAGTATCCCGAACACGCCTATTGAGAAGAGTATGAGCGAGAGCATAATATAGCTTGACAGCGGAACCATACCCCTTTCACCCCCTCCTCCTTGCTAAATATATGGCACCTATCATCGCTGCAAGTAAAAGAAAGCTCGCTGCTTCAAATGGTATTACATACGTCTGGAAGAGCTTTGTCCCAACGCTCGCACCAGTTGCAGAGAACTCTTTTTCTGGCACGTATTTTTCCCATGTATGCTTCGCTAAGTAAAAGAGCGATAGAACGACAAACGCTATAAGGGCAACAGCTCTCGATGTCGTTACCTCAGATACCGATGGCTCTCTTTCCTTTGTAAGCATTATTGCGAAGAGTATTAACACAAGAACGCCACCAGCATATACAAGTATCTGGACTGCGGCTATAAACTCTGCGTTCAGCATTGCAAAGAACATAGCCATTGTGACCAAGAGTAGACTTAAGGAAAGTGCACCCCTAAATATATTCTTCGATAAAAACACAAATAAACTTGAAACAACGGCTATAACGCTGAGGATTAAAAACATTATTAAATCTTTCATTTATACCTCCTCCCTTGTTTTTGCAAGATCTTCATATGTTTTTAAAAGTTCTTCCCTTGTATAACCAGCCATTTCATAATTTCTCGTAAGCTTAATTGCTTTTGTTGGACAGTTCTCCTCGCAGAGACCGCAGAACATGCATCTACCAAGATAAACATTTGGATGCTTCTTTGGTTTTTTAACAACCTTGCCGCTCTTTAGTTTTGTTTCTATAACACCAGCGGTGACCATCTCTATAGTTTTGTTTGGACATACCCTTGCACATGTGCCGCAGCCTATACATTTGTTTAAATCAAGCTTGTGCATGCCTATGGAATGACTTGGTAAAGTAAGCCTCTCCTCCGGATACTGAACGGTAATTGGCTTTATAAATAAATGCCTAAATGTAATGGAGAGGGGTATTATGTGCAGAACTCTTATAATTTTTCTTAATACACCCATATCTTCTTCACCCCACCACAGCAACAGCTACTGCGGTTATTCCAAGATTTATAAGAGCTAATGGTAGTAGATACTTCCAGTAAAATGTTGGAATACTGTGGAGCCTTGCCCTCGGAAGTGTCATTCTTATCCACATTAAAACAAACATTATTGCAAGAGCCTTAGCAACTATTACGCCGAACTGAATAGCCCATTTAACTACTGTATATGCAAAGCCTGATAGGAAGTTCTCAAGGAAGCTGAGAACGTATCCAAGCCCAGGAAGATGCCAACCTCCAAAGAACAGGAGAACGGCGAGCATGCTTCCGAATACCATGTGAATGTATTCGGCAAACAGCAGCATTGCAAACTTCATTCCACTATATTCCGTATGAAAGCCAGCTATGAGCTCAGACTCGCTTTCCGGCATGTCAAACGGTATTCTCGACATCTCTGCAATGCTCGCTACGAAGAATACAAAGAATCCAAGAGGTTGCAGAATTATAATCCACTTTGGTATTATGCCGAAGATATATTCGGTCTGATACTTTACAATATCAAAGACGTTTAGAGAGCCGACAACAAGGACAACACCCATTATGCTGAGCACAAGCGGTATCTCGTAGCTTAAATTTAGAGCCGCAGCCCTCATCGCTCCGAGCAAAGAGTATTTGTTGTTGGATGCCCACCCAGCCATTATTACTGGAATTATCGAGAGGCTTGCTAATGCGATTATGTAGAGGAGAGCAACGTTTAAATCTGCTAATATAAGACCATCCGCAAGTGGCATTGCTGCAAAGGGAAGAACGGCAAATGCAAATGCAAATACTGGGGCTAACGTAAATATCAATCTATCAGCAGCATAAGGTATAATGTCCTCTTTCTGTATAAGCTTTGCACCATCCGCAAGCGGCTGAAGCAGACCATAGGGTCCAGTTCTGTTTGGACCATATCTGACATGTATTCTTGCGGCAACCTTTCTTTCAACCCAAGTAAGGAAGAGGACCATTAAAGATGCATAAAGAATTATAAAAAGACCTACTACTACACCCTTTGATATTCCAAGCAGTATTTTATTCGACATTATGTAGTCCACGAGCTCAGCTACCATTTCGCATCACCTATCTATATCCCCCATAACGATATCTATGCTTGCAAAGCTTAGCAGAAGATCCGGTATAAGCAGATTCTTGTTAAAATGTGGAAAAGCTGCTAAATTTGCAAAAGCCGGTGTTCTAAACTTAATTCTATACGGTTTATCGCTTTTTCCATCACTTATCAGATATACAGCCAGCTCTCCTCTTGGGGATTCTACCCTTGCATACACCTCTCCAGCAGGAGGTTTTATAACCTTAGGAACCTTAGCCCTAATCTCACCATCTGGCAATTCTCTTAAAGCCTGTCTAACAATTCTTATGCTCTCCTTTATCTCATCAATCCTCACCATTACCCTTGCGTAAACATCCCCTTCTTTTCTTGTCACAATGTCAAAATCGAATCTATCATATATACAGTATGGATCTACCTTTCTTATATCATAAGCTACGCCACTTGCCCTTAAATTTGGTCCTGTTAATCCAAGGTTAATAGCCTCTTTTGCACTCACCTTTGCAACGCCCTGAAGTCTGTCAAGTAGTATTTCGTTCTCATTAATGTAGTTTTCATAATCCACAAGCCTCTTTTCTATAATATTAAGCGTTTTTTTACACTGCTCTACAAATTTTTCGCTAACATCTCTTTTAACACCACCAATTCTCATGTATGAATATAGAAACCTTGCACCAGACATCTCCTCAAGCAGATCAAGAACCATCTCTCTTTCTCTAAACCCATACATCATTATTGTCCAAGAGCCAAAATCTGCTCCAAATGTTGCAATAAATATAAGGTGACTCGCAATTCTCTGCAGTTCTGCGGCGATTATTCTCAAGTAGTTGGCTCTCTCTGGAACTTCAATGCCCATAAGTTCTTCAACTGCAAGACAGTAAACAAGATTGTTGTTCATCGCAGAAAGGTAGTCCATCCTATCCGTTATCGGTATTATCTGCGGATAAGTTCTGTTTTCACATATTTTCTCAACGCCTCTATGAAGGTAACCTATTACCGGAATAATTTCTTTAGCCCTTTCACCTTCAAGCTTTAAAACAAGCCTGCAAACGCCATGGGTGCTTGGATGATGAGGACCCATATTTAATATCATTTCACCGTCTTTTTCCTCAACTTCTAAACCTTCAATATTGTATTTCATTTCATCACCCCTTCTTCTCAAACCACTGTGCTGGCGTGAGCTTGAAATCCTTTCTTAGCGGAAAGCCTTTGAAGTCATGTGGCAAAAGTATTCTTCTCAAATCCGGGTGCCCCTCGTATACTATCCCCATCATATCGTAAGCTTCTCTCTCAAACCAGTCAGCGGCTTTCCATATAGAATAGACACTCTTTATCTTTGGATCATCCTTCGGTATTATCGCTTTTATCTGAACGAGAACCCTTGTTTTTGCATTGAAGATGTGGTAAACACTTTCAAATCTGTCTTCATAGTCAACGGCACTTATGCATGAGAGGTATTCATATCCATTTTCATAGAGGTATTTACATACCTCGTATATATCATCTCTATTTATCGTTATAACAACTCTCCTCGCCCTTTGAATCTTTGCATCAAGTATTTTTTCACCAAACTTCTCCTTTAGCTGATTTATAATTTTATCTTCTTCCATACTTTTACCTCTCTATCTCTTTATCTCCCCTCTCCTTATTTTTTCTTGAAGCTTTATTATTCCGTATATAAGCCCCTCTGGTCTTGGTGGGCAACCGGGAACATAGACGTCTACGGGAATTATCTTATCAACTCCATCCACAACGCTGTAGCTATCGTAAAACGGACCACCGCTTATTGCACACTCTCCCATTGCGATCACGTATTTCGGCTCCGGCATCTGCTCATAAAGACGTCTAACAAGAGGTGCCATCTTCTTCGTAACTGTTCCGGCGACTATCATTAAATCTGCCTGCCTCGGACTCGCTCTGAACAACATTCCAAAACGCTCGAAAGCATCAAAACGCGAGCAACCTGTAGCCATCATTTCTATAGCACAGCATGCTAAACCAAAGGTTAGTGGCCACATTGCTCTTATTCTTGCCTCTCTTAATATGAACTCTTCAAGGAAATCCTTAATTTTTTGAAGGCTTAGCGTTAGTATTATAGGCTCCATATGTTTTTACCTCCATTCAAGTGCTTTCTCACGCCAAGCATATATCAAGCCAAGGGCTAAGACGACAATGAATATTATACCCTCGATAAGCAGCAGCGTTATGTTGCCGAAACTCTTGAAGATCTCTGCCCATGGAAAGAGAACAACGGCTTCAACATCGAAGACCACGAAAAGCAGTGCAAAGAGGTAATACTGCACATCATAAGGTTTTCTCGCATCGCCGAAGGGAATAAGCCCGCATTCGTAGGTTAAATATTTATCTGGTTCCGGCTTTGTAGGTCTCAAAAGCCTTGATAGCAGAAACGTTATAACGGGAAACACCATCGCAATTAAAGCAAACACCCCAATGGCTATATACTCCCCCGTTAGCATGCTCGCACCTTCTTAACTCAAAGTTTTTATATTCTAAAACCAAGGTATAGGGATAATACTTTTAATATATAAATTTAACGGTAGTTTCAATGAATCCAAAAAGATAAAAAGCTATAAAACATCTCTAAAAATTAATATAACCTTATAAAAAGAGAATGTGGTGATGATTTTGAAAATATGCAGAGTCATGTATAAGAATAAAAAATGCTTCGGAGTAATTGATGGAGAGGATGTTTATATTTTTGATAGTTTTGAAAAAATAGAGAGCAATGAATATTTAGAATGTAAGAAAATGGTCAAACTTAAACTGCTCGCTCCAGTAGAACCGAGCAAAATTGTCTGTATAGGCTTAAACTACGTTGATCATGCAAAGGAGCTCGGGATGAAGATTCCAGAGGAACCTATAATATTCCTAAAGCCCCCCAGCAGTGTTGTGGGAGATCGGGAATACATAATATTACCAAGTTCTTCAAGTAGAGTAGATTATGAGGCTGAGCTCGCAGTGGTAATCGGCAAGCGGGGAAAGAACATTCCAGAAAAAGACGCTTATAAGTATGTCCTCGGTTATACGTGCTTTAACGACGTAACTGCAAGGGATTTACAGAAAAAAGATGGTCAATGGACAAGATCAAAGAGCTTTGATACATTCGCTCCGATAGGTCCTTGGATAGTAACAAAAGACGAGATTAGGAATCCTCACAAGCTGGACATAAAGCTGATACTAAACAATGAAATAAAGCAGAATTCAAACACAAAAAATTTAATATTTTCCATTCCCAAGCTCATATCTTTTATTTCAGAGATAATGACTCTCGAACCATTTGATGTTATAGCCACTGGCACTCCTCCGGGTGTTGGACCCTTAAAAAGAGGAGATACTGTAAAGGTGCATATAGAAAAGATTGGCACGCTAACCAACTACGTTCTTTAGTTTTTTATTTTATTATTTTTTATTTTAAACAGAGTATATAAAAACCGCTATAGATATGGCAAAAATTATTGTGTAAAATATTTTTTCGTAAAAGACTTTTTCTGTAGCCTTTACTAAAGTTTTTTCAACGACTTCTTTTTTAAGGGATTCTAATGCAATACCCTTCTTTGCATGCACAACTTCTTCTCCTGCTTTAGCTCTGGCTGCACGATGCGTTATTTCAATAATCTTGTATGCAGAAGCCATTGATGTTGTTGATGATAAAATTAGCGATATAATATACCTTTTCTTCTCTATACCTTTTATTATTGAAAGAAGACTTGAAATCCAGCTTCTCGCATAATCTTCATTCAACCTTACAGTGTTAACCTCCTTTTCTCCCCTGTTTATCTTCTTAATCTCGACTATACCTTCCTTTTCCATCTTCCTTAATACCTTAAAAACTTGTTAATAATCTTTTTTTATCAATTTTGATATCTGATATATGTTCATCTCGCCATTTTCTATAAGAACTTTTATTATTTTATCCCTTGTTGAAAGCTTCAGCATCGCTTAAATAATGGATTTTGAAATATATAAAATCATGTTTGACGTAGCTATAGTAGGTGGGAGCTCGACAGGCTTGATAGCTGCGAGAGAGCTCTCAAAGCATGGTTTAAGAGTGTGCGTCCTTGAAGAGCATGAAATAGGTGAAGTAGTATGCTCTGGGCTGATAAGTGTAAACGGTGTTAAGGAGCTTGGTATAAAGCCGGAGAACGTTGAAAATATAATAAGAGGTGTGAGATTTGTATCTCCGAGCAATGTTGAAATATATGCACATTCAAATATAGACAGGGCTTTTGTAGTTAATAGGGGGCTCTTCGACAGGCAGATTGCTGAGGAAGCTCTTTCAAGCGGAGCTAAGATATTTGAGAAATTTAGAGCTAAAAAAATAGCTTTTAAAAATGATTATGTTGATATTAACGGTGAGATAAGGGCTAAGATTGTTCTCGGCTGCGATGGTTTAAAAAGCATTGTTGCAAGAGCGTGCTCTTTAAATCCTCCGAGAAGAGTTGTTGCCTCTGCAAAAGCAGTATTTAAAAACGCAGACTACCTTCAAGAAGATGTTGCAGAAGTCTATTTTAGGGATTATGCCAAGGGATTTTTTGCATGGATTCTGCCAAGGGGAAAATGTGTTGAAATAGGTGTGGGTGTTAGAAAAGCTAATTTAAGACTTGCATTAGAGAGATTTCTTAAGGAGAGGGGCTTAGAATTAAAGAGCTTTCAAACAGGGGCTTTTCCAGTGGAAGTCGTCTCGGATACGTGTGGATATAGGGCTATGATCGTTGGGAACTCTGCCGGACAAGTTAAGGCAAGCACCGGAGGAGGTGTTATTACCGGCGGCATCTGTGCAAAAATTGCGAGTAAAGCATGCCTTAAGTCCTTGGAAGAGGATAAATTCGATAAAGACTTTTATAAAAAGAATTACGAAGATATTTGGAAAAAAAGCCTTCTAAGGGAGTTCTATGCACATATTATAATAAGGGAGCTCTATGAAAGGCTCGATAAGCACAGCCTCGATGCCCTTTTTAAAATAGCGAGAGAAGAGGGGATAGATAAGATAATGATAAAATATAGAGACACAGACAAACCTTCAAAATTTTTAGATGAGATAATGAAAAAAGAAAAAATTATTTCATTTCTTTCGCAGTTTATTTAGTTCCTGTTTATCCTTATCCATACAACCTTTCTCTTTCCGGGCTCTGCTTTTATAGTAACTGTCTTTTCTAAGAGTTTTTCTTCAAATAAGTCAGGATCGAGCCACCTTGCCTTTACTGTTATTTCTTTATCTCTAATTTTAAATACACCATAGTTCTTTGTTCCTTTTGATTTAACAAGCATTGTTTTTGAGTATTTATTGACGAATACGTCAACGTAGAGATCATCGTCGTCCAAATTTTCAACTATCACCTCTACTTCTGTTGGCAGTATATCCGCAAATATCTCGCTTATCTGCCTCTTCGCAGTGTCGCTTATATCAACGGCTATTATTTTTATCGGCTTTCTGCTCTTATCCACTCTATTATCTTTGAGAAACCCTAAAACACTTTTCGGAACACTGTCTTTAACGTATATTATAGGTGCATTCATGTATTCGGATATCAAAACTGCTCTGGTGCTTATGTTTCTTCCATCAGTTACAACAATAACCTTTAGATCAAGCTTCTTCTTTTTGTAGGCTTTTGCAAGCTCTACCGCAGTTTCGTATCTCGTTTCGCCCCAAATTCTCTCAACCTCATACCTCTCTCTTAAATAGTTCTCTACTTCTTTTGATATAGCTTTTTCTCCGCCAACGATAATTACCTTCATTGGAGATATCTCATCTATTGCAAGCAGTGCACTTGAAACAAGCTCATCTGGCTTCGTAAGTATTATAGGATATCTGCTTATTTTTGCAAAGGCTATTGCAGCTACGGCATCTGCGGGTATATCCCCCCTTGCAAGAACTACAGTTCCAGAGTATCTGAACTTCTCCAAAATCATCTTATTTGCAACCTCGTAGACATCTCCATCAATTTCTATAATATCCTTGGCTTCTATTCCTTCCGCAAATACAGGCTTATCCATAAGAGCTAATATTGGATAGACACTTATTGGAGCTTTATAGAAAGTCTTATCCTCAAGTTTGTATTCCTTAATAAACAATTTCATGAACTTCGCATTTACGGTATTAATGCCACTCTCCACGGTAAATTCCTCTATTTTTCTCGGAGCTGGAGCTGCACCTCCTCCGCCTCCTCCACCAACTGCTGGCTGATAGCCCGAAATAGCTACGGTTATACTCTTAGACACCTTTTCAGCATTTATACACGAAGCTTCTGCAGTAAAGGTTACGCTATTCTCGTTTGGAAGGTTAACTGTAAAGTTTATTGTTTTTGTCGTTTTTGGCTGAATATCTGTTGATTGAGCACCAAAGTTTATAAGCTTTATATAACATTCTTTTGCAATTTCACTTTCAATGTTTTCTACATTTACGCTCACAACAACGCTTTCTCCTACCTCGAGCTTCCCATAAACGTCAATTTTTGTTATGTTAATTTTCGTATGGTTTAATACATGCAATCCCACACTTTCGTTTGTTTCGTTTGCGTTGCTTGCATTCACCTTGAACAATAACGTATAGTTTCCTCTGCTTGCGAAAATTAGGCTAAATGTTTCATTCCAGCTTTCAAGGTAATCAAGCTTATCCAAGTGTCTACTCTCGTTTTTAACACCTGATACAAGAGATAGGGTCAAATTCTTTGCACTTGAATTTCCACCATTTTTAACGATAATACCCATATTCAAGCTCTTATTTACAACCCAGTATTTTGGTGCATCTACATATATTATAAGCCATGGCTCATTTGAGTATACGATTGTTATGTTTGTGCTTGCATGCACAGTGTAGCTTCCCCTTATTATCTCTCCCCCAATCGCTCTCTCTATTAAATAGCTTAGGGTTGCGTTTATAGTATAGTTTCCAGTCCAGTTTGCTTTAAGTGTGAATTCCTCAACATAGCTCCCTATGCTCAGCTCGCCCAAGCTCTTTGATGTATTCTCTCCGCTGATGTTGCTTGGTAATATAATTTCAATTGTTGCATTTTTTATTCCGATATTACTTACATTTATATAAGCCTTTAATCTAAAATCAGCATTAACCGGATACTTTTCTGGTGCTTCTATGCTTAGATTTACATTTGGAACAACAACCACATTTCCACCACTTGGATCTATTGTTATGTTGTTGTATAAAAGCCTAACGTTAAATCCTGAGATAACCCCTGTTTCGTTTGTAAATGCCGTCCAGTTTACGGTTATCGTCTCGTTGGGGGATAGAATCTTTGGAGTGGTAAACTTAACCTGATCGTATATGTAGACAAATTTATCCTTCGGCGGTATAAGGGTTACGTTCATTATACTTACATTCCTGTTTTCTTTGTTTGTGATGTTCACTTTAACTGTGAAGTTTACGAATGGATAGACAACGCTCGGCTCTACCGCTATTGTTCCTTTAACAACCCCTGGGACTATTTCAATCGTCTTGCTGAACTCCTTGGATATTCCTCCATAGCTAACCTTAGCCACTACTGTATAATTGCCCAGAGGTATCGGATTCTGGTTGTGATCTCCTACTATCCATGTAACCTCATAGTCCATTTCTCCGTTCAGCGGTGTGTTCTCAAACCTCAAGTTCGGATTTTCCTCCGGATTAAATATCTTATAGAGAGTTCCTCCTCTTGTAATAGAAATTGTTATGTTTCCGTAGTTTATGGTGGTGTAGCCTTCGTTTTTAAGTTTAACTTTTATATCAGCAGCCTCACCATTTATAAGGCTCTGATTTATTATTATATCTACGATGCTCAGATTTACGATCTCTATACCTTTTGTTATGTAGTCAACGACATTGTTGCCTTCAACAAGCTTTGCTCTAAGCGTATATGCTCCAGTTGGCAGATAGTAGCCGGCTATTCTTCCGTCCCAAGAATACTCCTTATAAACGCTTCCAAGGATGTTGAAGTTCTCCTCAGCTATAATTCCTATTGTGCTGTTTGTGGAGTTTAGAATCTCTAAAACAAGCTTCACATTCTTCTCAGTTTCCGAGAACATGTTTATGTATATCTTCATTGCTACACCGTATGCAAGCTCGCTTAAGCTCGTTCTCATGCTCGATATCCCTATAGGCTTCTCAGAAACGTTTATAAACATTTCTTTTTCTGCAGAGGATATTCCGTATTTGAGCTCTACTTTTATTCTATATACTCCGGGGGAATCAAATGTTATCAAAAATCCTTCTCTTTTAGTTGAATAGCTCGGCATCTTAACAGCTTTTGTTTCTACATTCGTGCACGTTATGTTGCAGACGTATAGAGAGAGGTTCGCATCAAGCTCTGGTGCAATGTTTATCAGGGTAACGTTTACCTCTGTGCTCATGTTTACAAAAGTCTTTTCCGGCATGTCTATTGACAGTATTCCAGCTCTCTCCAAGATAATATTTTTTCCTCCCTCAAGCACCGTTGTATATGATTCGTTTGCATCCGCATATTTAAGCTCATATTCTATAACGTTTGCACCATGGCTTCCGTTTATCAGACTTTCCAGTTTCCAGAGCTTTGATATGTTATAAACCTCATCCTCATGCAGATATCTATTCAGTATTACTGTTCCCTCGGAGCCCGGCTGTATGTCTGTGAAGAATTTAACCCTGTATGCAAGTTCCTTGAGCTTAACGGTGCTGTTAGCACTTATTGAGAAGTTTATGTATATGCTTTCGCCGGGATAAGCAACTCCTTTTGTGTTTACTTCAACATCTATCAGGTGCTCAAATCTAAGCTTTGCATACTTCCAAACATCTTTACCATCTATGCTCGCAGATACCTCAAGTATTACATCCCCCTCTTCTATAGCAACGCTCTTCAGCTCAACGTATCCCTCGTATAGCCCGCTTAAGTAATTGTTCTCGCTAAGCGTTCCTTCAGCAATTATCCTTCCTTTGCCGTCCCATATCTTATAGCTTACGCTCTTTCCAGATAATAAATTGTTTGTAGTCATGTTTCTAAGATAAACAGCAATAAGCATTCCATTTCTTAAAATATCTTCACTTTCAGGTTCTTTAAATTCTATAAAAGCTGGAGATACGAGTATATCATCAAAGTAAACAGCATCGTTGAAGTATACCTTAACTCTAACTCCGTCTGAGCTGTATAGATCGCTCCACTTCGGATTTGTTATGTCCTTTATTATATCTATGAAGCCGTTTCTGTAGCTTTTGTTATATACCGTAATATTTTCTGAGTTTTCTGCAAGTAATCCTTCTTCTATAAAGACAAACACACCTCTATTTTTATCCAGCACCCTTCTTACCTTATAAAGCTCAGCTTTTATCTCACCAGTAATATCAATGTCTTGCATATTAACCGCTGTGTAGTTTATTCTGAATCTGTTTTTTTGCTCAATAACGCTGTTGTATAGATCTTCCTTAAAGACTTTTACTCCGTTTACATATATATCAAATCCTGCAAGCTTTATTTCAGGATATACCTTCAAGACTTTCTCAAATGTGAATGTTACAAATTTGAGGTTGTCTGGATTTATATATGACACATTAACAACAAACGTGTAGTTCTTTGCATCTGGATCTATTGTAAGGTTTTCTCCAGAGAATATTGTAGTTGTAGGCTTGCCGTATCTCCTCAGCGATATTTCACTCCATGAAATGTTTTTAACGTTCTCAACACCGTTTTTAAACACCTCTACAGATATGTTTACCGTTATGTTGAAGTATCCTAAGTTTATCACGTAGGGAACTATGGTTACATTTCCGCTCTCGTTTGAAACTTCCTTAACTGCTAAATTATCCTTTGTTACAAGCAGATCAACCGTGATCGGATTTACATAAAACATCTTCATAAATTCTGGTAGAATGTGGTCTACTGTAGCTCCTCTTGAATTTTCTATTTCAAAATATGGATTTCTGTATTTTATCCTTATAAAGACGCTATGATTCTGATCTATTATCGAATTCGCAGTATCCCATACAAACGTGAAGAACTCAGTTGTATTCGGCTTTATAAGCTTTTCATCCGTTGAAAACTCAAGCGTTCTTCCGCTTCTATCAACAACCTGATATATTATTGATGCATTTAAGCCGAGGAAGTATGCTAAGCATGTAACGTTACTCGTCTCTACCCTGTTCTTGACCTCTAAGCTGAAGCTGTTCTTATCTCCGTAGTTAACAAATTTCTTTTCCATGCTAAATGATAGAAGCTCCACCGGGTGGAGTATCGTTATCTCCTTAGGATAGCTTATCCCTATTAAGCTGTTCTTGTAGTATACGTATGCATAGAGCGAGAAGTTACCTTCTACATAGTATGGTATATTTGGTATTATATCGGTCTTATACCATAAACCGTCTTTGTATACGGCATCTACTTCATAGTATATTATGTTATTCTTTATTACCTTAAACGTTACCTTGTAATCCTTTGGATCTGAAACGTTGCGGAAATAAGTATAGGTTACCTTTTCTCCGGGTATATAGTAGCTTAAACATGAGAACATTCTTTCAACGATCTCAGCTGTTGTTTTTAATCCCTTAACAACCGTAAGCGTGCCGCCAAATCTATACGATGCTCTTCCATCGTAGCTAAGGTTTGCAGCTATGCTATAAGTTCCGCTCGCCAAAGCTAAAGAAAATTCATGTTCCGTAACAGAAAATGCTGGAAGGATTACGTTTCTTTCTCCATGAGAAGATGAGTTAACGTATAGAGTGAGCGTTGCGTTCATTCTTTCTCCAATGTTCTTTACTAAAACCTTTATCGTTGCATTGCTTCCCTCCTCAACTCCCTCTGGGATTTCTATTCCTATTATGCCGGCTTTTTCTAAGGTAAACGTTGTAGTGTTTTCAATTGTGTAATTTATTCCGTCTCTTTCAAATATTACGTAGGCAACTATTGTATTTATTCCGTAGGTTCCGTATCTCGCATTCTCAGCGTTCCAAGGTGAAATTTCTTTCAAAACGCTCTTATTAATCTGGAGAAATTCATCAACCGTAATGCTGTAGCTGCTGTTCACCTGCTCATAGCCGCGCCAGAATATTCCAGACCTTCCGTAGCCTACTATGTGCAGATCAAAGTTAGCGACGTTGGTAACGTTTATTATCGTAGCAACATCATCACCTGGGTAGCAAGACGTGCAGTTCGTGGAAATCAGGAGTTCTATCGGGCTTCTCACGTTTATATTTATTTCATCGCTTCCGAAGAAGACGCCTCTGCTTGTGTATGCCTTTATTGTTAGCGAGCCTACTGAGTATTCGTTGTCAAGTGCTACGACAACGCTTGCGTTTCCGCTTGCATCTGTTGTGGCGTATAGAGTTTCTACGCCCGTATCGAAGGTTACGTTGAAGCCAGAAGCATTGGTTCCGTTTCCATATTCTACGTGAGCTGTAAGCGTTATATTATCGCTTAGGAACGGCAAGGAGTTGCTCACATATAGCTCAAGCACGAGGTTGGCTACGGTTAAGTTTCTATCAGAAAATCTGCTTGCGTTCTCGCTTGCATAGCTTAAGTTTGCTAAGATAGCGTAGACTCCAGCACCTAATTCGCTCGTGTTGAACTCCACTTCTACGTTCTTCTTGGAGAATCCGCCTATCGTTGTTTGGGAGCTGTATATTCTGTGCCACGTTCCGTTGAATGCGTATAGCGTTAGGTTTGCATTCTGAGCAGCGCCGAGGTTTGTAATGCTTATGCTGGCTGTAACGTTTTCTCCGAGTTTAACAGCATGCTCGCTCAGCTTGACGCTTTCTATTCCGATCTGCTCCAAAATAAAGCTTGTTTCGTTTTCTATGCTGTATTCAGTATCTCCCGTCCTGTTGACGCTTCTGAAGAGTATCTTAACCTTAGCCACGTTTGTTCCGTTTGTTCCCATTTCAGCTAAGCTTGTGTTCCATGAGCCTATGCTTATAGATAGGCTTTCACCAGGCTTTAGCAAGATGTCTCTAGTCTTGAGCTACTCGTCATATCTCTGGGCTAAGTATCCTTGCCAGTATATGCCAGATATCTCGGATCTGTCTATCTTAACCGCAAAGGGAGCGATGTTCCTTATGGTTGCGTTTATATTTACCGTATCTCCCGGCTCGTATCTGCTCCTATCAGTCCTTACTAAAACCTCTACAGGACTTCTAACCGTTATTGTTGTTTCATTAGCACCGTAGTAGATACCAGAGGAAACCTCAGCTCTTACTCTTAAACTGCCCGTTTCATTTAAAATGACTGTTATCTTAGCCACTCCGCTTGAGTTTGTGAAGTTCTCATATACATCGCTATCTAAATAGAACTTTACAGATGTGTTATTTAAAGGAGTGCCGTTTGCATATCTAACCTCTGCAAGAGCTGTTAACCTCTCGCTGAGGAAGAATTCATTATCAACTCCTGTTTCGTTTAATGTTAGCAGATTAACGATTATATTGTTAACATGCACACTTGTTGTTTTCGTTGAATTTCTGAAAGCACCGAATTCAAACCATGCTTTTATAACCTTGTTTCCAGCTTCACTACAGCTTACGTTAAAGCTTACCTCCTTATAATAATCAACTTCAACGTTCTTTGTCCAGCTACTGCCGCAGAAGCTGAGCGTCAGATTTCCAGTAACGTTTGTCAAGCTCTGAAGAGAAACTGTAACATTAAAGTCTTCATCTATCTTAACATACTTAGGTGAGCTTATATTTACTATGCCAGCTTCCCATATCCATATTCTCTCTGTAGATTCTGTTACTGCCGATTTTCCAGAAGTTAGATTCTGGTATTTAATCTCAACTACTACATCGTTGTATCCCTGAGTGCCGTTTATAAGATTTAAAACTTCCCAAGGAACCTCTATTCTCTCGCTTGTTCCATTTGCAATAAATTTATTTAAAGATATATTTAAAGGTAAGAACAGCTCTTTTCCCTGCTTTAACACCTTCAATGTTAATTTTTCCAGCCACAGACTTTCATCGGTAGGATTTGAAATTAATACACTTATATTTGCTGTTTCCCCAAGATAATATGAAAGTTTATCCGTTGAAACATCAGCACTTATTGGATGATCAAAGAACAGTCTTAGATGCTTCCAAAATTTACCATTTTTCTCTTTAATTTTTAGATAAACAAACCCTTCCTCTGCCGGAATCTCCTTATTAAATGAAATCTCACTGTAATACAACCCGCCCAAATCTTTAAGATCTCCCTCTGCTATAACTCTTCCTTCAGAATCCCAGACAAGATACTCTAAATTGTAACCACTTTCTGGCGTGTAATCATTGTCATTTACTATCTTCGTATAATTTCTTACATAAAGACTTATGTAGTTTTTAGATAGATTAAGCTCGGCAGGATAACTCTCAAAATCTATGAAAAGATTCTTGTATGACCTCTCATCTAAGAGCGTATAATTTTCAAATGAAAAGTTTAATTTAACAATAAATACATCAGAATCGTAGATAACCTTAGGATTGATCTCTTCTTTGTATAAAATTACCTTATCCGTGAAGTTCCCCTGATTAACCGTTACTGGTTTTGTATAGTTTACGACATAAACACAGTTGCCTACTAAAAAAGTTCCGTTCTGCGACTTTAACAGCTTGCACGATCTTATCTCTACAGTTAAATTTCCTTCTTTGCTGCTTCCGAGGTTTTCTATAGAGTAGTTAACACTGAAGGTGCTTTTTCTCTTATAAATGTCATTTTCTGAGAAATCTTCAACGGAATAGTCAAATCTATTTATTTCAATTCTCATGTCCGCTGGCTTTACATAAGAATAAACAAGAAGGGTTTTGTTGAGTGTAAAGCTTACAAGACTTTGATTAGCCTCAGGATCAGGGTTTATGTATGTAACGTTTACTTCCAGCGTATAGTTCTTTGCATCTCCATGAAGTGAAAAGTTTTTACCCTCAAAAATCGTTAACTTTGGTATTCCATAGCGCCTTTCAGCCGTGCTGTTTATCCATGTTACATTCCCTATGTAAAATATTCCAGAATTGTTATATTTGTAAATATTAACTGTAATGTTCATTGTTACGTTATAAAATCCTATATTGTTGACATAAGGACGTATTGTAACATTTTCACCGGTTTTATTTGGAACACTTTCAACTTCTATATTCTTATAAAATGCCTTTATATCAACACTGATTGGATTAATATAAAATGTTTTTGTGAAATTGTAGATAAGGGTGTTGTTGTCTTGGAAAGCCTTATCCGCACCGTATACAGATGAACCCTTGCTGTTCCCGATTTCCAAATATACGTTCTCATAGTTTATTCTTATAGCTATGGTGTGGTTCTGATCTATCTGCGCATTATATGTGCTCCAATTAAATTTGAAGAACTCTGTTGTATTGGGTTTTATTGGTCTCAATTCTGTAGTATAATTTCGAATTCTACCCATTCTATCCACAATTTCATACTCTATGGTTACATTTAATCCTAAATGATACCCCAAACAGGTTGTATCGTTTGTGTATGCTTTGTTTTTAACTACAACCAAGAATTCATTAGTTTCTCCGTAGTTAAGCGTTTTCTTTGACATGTTGAATTTTAAAAGTTCTACAGGATGCTCTATTCTTATCACTGTTGTATTTAATGATTCGGATGTGCTATTTTTAATCACTGCCTCCAAAATGAAATCACCTTCAATGTAGTATGGTATATTCGGTATCTCTCCACTATAGAACCAAACACCCTTATTCTCATCATATTCCGCTGGATACTCATAGGTAAGCCATGTTCCATGAATAAGATCGAATTTCTTTATTATAAACTCTACAGTATATCCCCCTGACGGAGGTGATGCATTTACCTCTAATCGAACATTTTCACCGGGAACGTAAAATCCAAAAGCGGGATTGCATGCGAATTGTCTTGCAGATATGTAGGGTTCATTTATATACATGGCATGCACATTAGCTATGAGAAGCATTATAGCAAAAAATATGAATAATATGGTAATGTTTATACTTCTCCCCTTTTCCATGATTATATCAAGACACTCTGCATGATATATAAATCTTATCTTTTTTCAGTTTAAAATTTGAATGTTGCAAAATGTATAATTATGAAGTTTTTCACAATCTACTTCTAAAAATAAAAGCCAAATAAGGGAAAAGGAAAATTTCAAATGCAACGCAAACAATACATGGGAATGTTGCTTCTTTTCCAAAAATAGAATAGGAGAGGACTATTGCAAGTCCAAGGTTTTTATATGAAGAAAACAATGTGTAGTTTACTGCATCTCCTCTGCTTATTTTTAAAAATTTTGACAAAACATAGATCACTGTCGCTGGGACAAATGTTCTCAGAATGCATAAAAAAGAAAGAAGTATTGAGGCTTTGCTCATCAGCATTTCTCTGCTAACCCCTATAACAGAGTATATCATTAGAAAAAACATTATTTTAACCATAAATTCCTCATACTTCTCAAAATTTTTATAAAACGGTAGTCTTACTATGATTTTTGAAACTAAAAGTGGAACAAGGATAAGATAAACAAGAGATTTGAAAATTTCGTATGAATTTATTTCGAGCATATGAGCAATGATGGGCGAGATTACTAAAGAAAATATGTATAGAAGAGCGTTTGCTATTAGAGCAGTTTTCACATCACCGCCAAGGATCCTTGAAAACGGAACTATGGCTATTGCTGGAGGAACAACAGCCATTATATAGAAACCTTCATCACACATTGTGCATGCATACTCTTTTGCATATAGTCCAATAAGAATTATTATTCCAGAGAGAAAAGCAAAATTAAGCAAAAATATATAAAAAATTTTCTTAACTTCAAAATTTAAGTCTATTTTTATCTTTGTAACTGATAAAGTCATCGCAACAGCTAAATAAAAAATGAGATAGTCAACAAGTCTCTGTGCAAAATTTGGAAAAAGAAATCCAATCAAAATTGCAGAGAGAAAAACAACCGCACTCATGTTAGCACTTTTTTAATTATATTTTCCGCTTTCTCTCTGGTAATCTCTATATGCTCTATAATTGTATATCTCTCTGGTTTAACTTCCTTAGCTTTTAAAACTGCCTCTACTATGTCATCTATGCTCAGTCCAAGCTCTTCAATATTACCGATATCTATCGGAGCACCTATATTCTTTGCAAAGCTCTTTACTCTTCTCCACCGTGCTTTCTGCATGTATAGAGAGATTACTGTGGCTATTCCAACTTTTTCTCCATGAAGAGCTTTATTCTCTTTAACAATGTCCATAGCATGGGCTATTTTGTGCTCGCTACCGCTTGCGGGTCTTGAGCTGTTTGCAATGCTTATTGCCACACTGCTTGCTATCAGAGCTTTGATTATCTTCTTGAATATATCGGTATCTCCTTTTTTTATCCTTTTTATATCTCTTCCAACCTTTAAAGCTGTTTTTGCACTTAGAAGTGCAAGTTTTACAGAATATTCGCTTATTTCCTCGTTTTTTTCTTTATTGGCAAGCCTCCAGTCCCTTACTGCCGAGAACTTCGCCACAAGATCGAGAAGTCCGCTTACCGTTAATCTTATAGGAGCTTTCGATATCACTTCAAGATCCGCTACTATTGCGAGTGGAGCTTTAGCCTTTACCGATGCCGGCATTCTACCAATTCTTATCGAGGCTAATGGAGAAACAAGTCCATCGTGACTTGCTGCAGTTGGAACGCTTATATATTCTATCCCGCACCTTGCACTTGCAAGCTTTGCAACGTCTATAACTTTACCGCCTCCGCAGGCAGCGATAAGATTTATATTTTTTGCTTTTACCGTATCTACAACCTCGTTAACCGCAGAGATCTGTGAGCTACGAACTATTTTGTGGCGTGCTCCCAATATCTCGCACAGATCTTTCCCAGCAATTTTGTAGGTTTTTTCTCCAGATAAAACGATGATTTTTCCTTTTATTTTTAGCTTTTTTATTATTTTATCTATCTTTTTAATAGAGCCCTTTTCAACAACAACCATTCTCGGAAGCTCTATCATGCTAAAGTATCTTTTCAATGCACGAGTATATAACTATACCTCTGCTTCCAAAATCCTTTATAATTTTTTCAGCCTTTTTTACTTCTTCTTCACTCAGACATTCCCTAAATCCAACATATAAGGTTAAATCAGAGTTTTCTACGTAAAAATCAATCTTTTTAAGCTCCCTTATGCTCACATGATTTAAATAAACATAGTCTCTTGCTGCAACGGCTTCTATGCAGTAGTAGCAGTCTATTATTCCAGCTTTTATGTTCTTTCCAAAAATGTTACCATATATAATTATATCCTGCGCGTTCAAATTTTTTTTAAGGTTTTCAAGTCGAGTTATAATCTCCGAGAACTTCATCTCTCTGGCAATAAATGCAAATCTTAATGTTGATTTATATAAGGGATTAAATACTATTCTGTCCGCTGCTATTTCCTCAATTTCCGCATTTTTTCCACCAACAATCACCTTGCTCAGATCTTTTTCTCTTATAGTCAGAGATAATCTGCTGCTTTTTACAACGATTCCGTCAATTTTTACTTTCTCATCAGAACCTACAATTTTTCCCTCTACTTTAGCCTCTACAAGAATTCCCTTGCTTAAAAGCTTTTTAAAGTCTCTGTCAGCTTTATGTATTTCATCGCCGCTGTAAATTGGGAAGCTCGTTGAAAATGTTTTATAGAACATGAATCCCAAGAATATTAATGTAATAATTATAAAGAGATCGAAAAAATTTACTCCAAATACCTTTCCCTTTTCAAAATCAATAATCTTCATTTTGATCCCTTTAGAGGACCAACGTCCTCAAAACCCTGTCTCTGACCAGTTCCAGCAAGTTTTGTTAGCTTTTCTGGATGGAAGAGGAGATTTATTGCATTTATTGCATGCTCCCTTGCTCTCCTCTCGCAGAGCCATGCAAGCTCCTTTTCATCCTTAGCTTCGTCTTCATGCACAAATACCTCTATAATATGCTTGTTTGTAAGAAGTTGAACTAAAATAAGTCCCATAGATGCTTCATGGGCACATATCTTATCTATCATTTCTTTTCCCGGCATTCCAAAAGCCATAACTATATCACAGCCTTCTTCTTCGATAAGCTTCTTGCATGCAACCGGTAGATCTTTTATTCCGGGAACAGTCCTCCTTATAATTTTTACCTTTGACACACGCTTTTTTATTTCATCTATTGCATCTTTTGCCATGTCGTATCTTGCAAAAGTTGTATCTACAATTCCTATTTTTTTCATAAATATCTTGTTTTCTTCATCATCTTTATTAAACTTATGTGTTGTTAAGTTTATATGCATTAATGGAATGGTTGCTGAAACGGAAATTCTTCTAACAGAACAAAAAATAGAGGAATTTTTAAAGAGATATTATAGAAAAGAGATTGATGAGATAGGTTTCATTGGAGATAAATTTAGTTTAGTTGTTGATTTTGATAAGCTAAGGCTATACGATAGAATGCTTGCAGAAGAGTTTTTGAAAAATCCAGAAGAAATGCTAAAAATAGCAGAGCATGTTTTAAATAAGATTCTTGCAAGCTATCCAAATTATAGAAGAAGGATTAATTTCAGGCTGGAAAATTTGCCAGAGGTTAGGAAAATATTTATAAGGGATATAAGAAATGAGCATTTAGACGAGCTTTGGAGCTTTGAAGGCATTGTAAGGCGTGTTACTGATGTTAGACCAAGAATAACATACCTCGTTTACGAGTGCGTTAACTGCGGGAGCAGGGTTGGTATAGAGGCTTATGAAGATAAAATAGCAAAACCTCATCTCTGCCCAAGCTGTGAGAGAAAAGGTCCATTTAATCTTATTCTCAGAGAGAGCAAGCTTGTTGACTTTCAGAAGATGGTTATACAGGAGTCTCAAGAAGGCTTAAGGGGTGGAGAGCATCCAAAGCAGATAACCGTCTACCTTGAGGACGATCTCGTCGGAAAGGTAATGCCCGGAGACAAGGTAGAGGTTGTTGCGATACCAAAAGCGGTGCTTGACAAAAACAACGTTTTATTAAAAATTTACTTAAAAGCAATCAGCATAAAGCCTATTGAGGTTGAATTTGAAGAAATTGAAATTACGCATGAAGATGAAAGGAGAATAAAAGAACTGGCTAAGAGAGAGGATATTTTTGATATTTTGATCGCAAGCGTAGCTCCGCATATTTATGGATACGAGGAAATAAAAGAAGCAATTATCCTTCAGCTCTTCAGCTCTCCTCCAATAATACTGGAGGATGGTGGGAGAATAAGGGGTGATAGCCACATAATACTCATAGGTGAGCCAGCTACTGGTAAAAGTCAACTTCTTCAATACGTTGCAAAGAACCTCGCACCAAAGGCTATATATACGAGCGGTAAAGGTGCTACTACTGCTGGATTAACTGCTGCGGTAATAAGAGAAGAGGGAGAAGGTTTTATATTGGAAGCTGGTGCTCTGCCGCTTGCTGATAAGGGAATATGCATTATAGACGAGTTTGAGAAGATGGACAGCAAGGATATCGTAGCTCTGCACGAGGGAATGGAGCAGCAGCAGATAAGCATCGCAAAGGCTGGGATAGTGGCTACACTTAAGGCAAGGTGCTCGATTCTTGCGGCTGCAAATCCAAAATATGGCAGATTTGATCCATACAGAAACATCAGCGAACAGATAAATATACCGGCAACAATTTTGAGCAGATTTGATCTAATATTCTTTGTCAGAGATGATTTGAGCCAAACAAGGGAAATAGCAAGGCATATACTTGATACAGCTGAAAATCCCCATGAAATTAAACCCCCTATAGATACGGAGCTCCTTAAAAAGTATATTGCGTATGCGAGGAAGAACATAAATCCCAAGCTTACAAAGGAGGCGAGGGAAGTTATAGAGGATTTTTACGTAAAATTAAGAGAGACCGCAATGCAAGCTGAGGATTCGCCGATACCATTAACTGCAAGGCAGCTTTGGGCTATAATAAGATTAGCCAGAGCGAGTGCAAGGGTTAGACTGAGCAACGAAGTTACCAAGGAAGATGCCGAAAGAGCGATTAGGCTTGTTAAAACAAGCTTGATGCAGGCTGGAATAGATTTGGATACTGGAAAAATTGACATTGACAAGATAATGGTCGGTGTAACAAAATCACAGCGAGACAAAATAAGGATAATAACTGATATAATAAGAGAGCTGCAGAAGGAATTTGGAAATGCAGAATACGGAGAAATACTTAAAGAAGCAACGAACAGGGGTTTAAGTGAGGACGATGTTGAAAAGATAATAGAAATGCTGAAAAATAGAGGAGATATTTATGAACCAAGCCCCGGTCATTTCAGAGTTGTATAAGGTGATGCTGTATGAGGAGAAATCCTGCAAAAAAACTGTGGATAAAAGATATCGTTAATGCAGAGTTTCACAGAGGAACGGATGCAAACTATATAGTAACGCCTCTTGGCGAAAGAGCAACGAGAGTTAGAGTCCTCGCTACCGTTGTTGATAAGAGGATCGGCGAAAAGGTTGGACATATACTCTTAGATGATGCAACGGAAACTATAAGGGTTAGGGCTTTTAATGAACAGATAGAGCTTATAGCCAAAGTAAATGTTGGAGATATTGTTGAAGTTATTGGGAAGGTTAAGGAATATGACAACGAGATATACATAAACCCAGAGATAGTTCGTGTTGTAAACGATCCAAACTACGAGCTTTTAAGGAGGCTTGAACTAACTATAAAAGATTATGAACTTAAAAAGAAGCTTAAAGAGGAGAAAGAAGTATGGACAATAAAAGAAGAGAAAATTGAGAAATCCCCGAGAGAGGAGCCTAAGGAGGAGTATGAAGATAGAATGGAACAGTTAAAAATGATTGTTTTAAACCTTATTGAGGAGCTTGATACTGGTGATGGAGTCAAATATATTACCCTCCTTGAAAAAACAAAATTAAGTGAAGAAGAACTTGAAGACGTGCTTACAGAGCTTATGAACGAGGGAAGCATATACGAACCCACTCTTGGTAGATTTAAGAGGGTTTAACAAAACATTACGCTGTTAAATACAGACCAATAATTAGAGGGAACACAATGTTTTATACCAAGATATACAGAGTTCAAGGCGAGGTTATAGTTGCAATATGCGATAAAGAGCTACTTGGCAAAAGATTTGAGGAAGGAGAGATAGTAATTGATGTAAAAAAGGATTTTTATGGAGGATCGCTTATAGGTAGGGATGATGCTATAAGGCTTCTTGAAGAGGGAACAATAATAAACCTTGTCGGAAAGAAAATTGTTTCAATAGCGATAGAAATAGGTCTCGTTGATAAAGAAAATGTGCTTGTAGTTAAGGATGTTCCCCATGCACAAGTTTATAAAATATAAGAGGTAAAGATATGGCTGTAAAAGGAAGATTCGGCAGGTTTGGTGGTCTATACATACCAGAGGTTCTTATGCCAGCCGTAGAAGAGCTTGCAGAGGCTTATGAAAGGTATAAGGATGATGAAGAGTTTAAAAGGGAACTCGACTACTATTTAAAGCACTACGTTGGAAGACCAACACCGCTTACCTTTTGCAAAAATCTAAGCAAAGACCTCGGATTCAAGGTTTATCTTAAGAGAGAAGACTTAGCTCATACGGGTGCTCATAAAATAAACAACACAATAGCACAAGCTCTTTTAGCTAAAAAAATGGGGAAAAAAAGAATTATCGCAGAAACTGGTGCTGGACAGCATGGAGTAGCAACTGCAACCGCAGCGAGAGCTCTGAATCTAAAGTGCGAAATATACATGGGTGCTAAGGATATTGAAAGGCAGAAAATGAATGTTTTCAGAATGAAGCTTCTTGGAGCTAAGGTAAATCCCGTTTATAGTGGAACACAAACACTAAAAGATGCCATAAACGAGGCTCTAAGAGATTGGATAACAAACGTAAGAACAACACACTATCTGCTTGGCTCCGTGTTAGGTCCGCATCCCTACCCAACGATGATAAGGGACTTTCAAAGCATCATAGGAAGGGAAACCAAGGAGCAAATACTCAAGGCTGAAGGGAGACTTCCAACTGCAATAGTAGCATGCGTAGGCGGAGGCTCAAATGCAATAGGCATATTCTATCCGTTTATAGAAGATACCGAGGTGGAGCTCATTGGAGTTGAAGCCGGTGGAAAGGGTATAGAAAGCGATAAGCACGCCGCAAGATTTGCAAGCGGAAGAGAGGGCGTTCTGCACGGGACATATACCTTTGTCCTTCAGGATAGATACGGACAGATAAAGGGAACGCACAGCATCGCAGCAGGCTTAGACTATCCAGCCGTTGGACCGGAGCATGCCTTTTTAAGAGAAATTGGTAGAGCCAAATATTACTACGCCACAGATGAGGAAGCTGTGGAAGCTTTTAAGATATTATCGGAAAAAGAGGGGATTATACCAGCATTAGAAAGTGCACATGCTTTAGCTTGGGCTTTGAATAATGCTGATAAATTTGACAAAAACGATGTTGTTATTATTAATTTATCTGGAAGAGGAGATAAAGACTTGGAAATCGTTGCAAAATTTCTGGAAAAGAATGAATAACCAATAACTCTATTTTTCGATTTTCTAAAATTTCGAAAATATGTTAAAAAATTTTCTTAACATTTGTATGAAACTTACTCCGGTGCAGAGGGAGATTCTTATTACACTGGTAGATCTGTATCATAAAACAAAGGAGGCTGTAAAGGGGGAGGACATCGCAGAGATTATTAAGAAAAACCCCGGAACAATAAGAAATCAGATGCAAAGCTTAAGAAGCATGGGGCTTGTTGAAGGTGTTCCGGGTCCAAAAGGTGGCTATAAGCCTACTGCTGAGTGCTACAGGGTTTTAAACATAGAACCATGTGACCATGAAGAATACGTTCCCTTCTATGTAAACTCCGTTCCAATGGAAGACATAAAAGTTGTAGGGATCTCTCTTCCAGACATCCCGCATCCAAACATGTGCAGAGCAAGTATACAAGTTTTAGGTAATACAAAGAAAATAAATGTCGGAGATATTATTAGAATAGGACCAACGCCAGTAAACAAGCTTATAATAAGGGGAAGGGTAATAGGAAGGGACGATATAGACAACATACTTTTAATAGATATCTTGGAGATTATAAGCATACCAAAAGAAAAGGTTAAAGAAGTCGCAACAATGAGCTTAAAGACTTTAAGCCCAGATATAACAATAAGAGAGGCGGCTAAGATAATAAGCGATGAAAACATAAGTGGAATGCCTGTTGTAGAAAAAGGAAAAGCTGTTGGTATAATAACAACAACTGATATAACAAGGGCTTTAGCTGAGGGAAAAGAAGATTCTAAGGTTAAAGAAATTATGAGCAAAAAAGTTTATACAATAAATGAAAATGCAATGCTTGCAGAAGCTATTGAAAAAATGGAAAACAAAAATGTGGGAAGGCTTGTTGTTACAAATGATAGGAATGAGATTGTTGGAATAATAACAAGAACTGATATAATATGTCGTATGGCAAGAATCTTCAGAGACGTTAAGCAACCAAAGCTTATCACTGTATGAAATATGGCATTGTAACGGAGAGATTGATATCAATAAAGGACAGAGACTTTTTAGCGGAAATAAGCATGTTTGTTACTGTAGATAATAAAGCCGACAGTTTAGATATTGTTTTAAATCAGATCGTAAATTCTATAAAAGCTTCATCTTTTGAAGATTTTTCTGAGGCTCTTATTAATAAAGCTCACAATTATGTAAAAAATGCAAAAGAAATAGAGGTTTCTATAAGTGCTGATATTTCATTAAAAAGAAGAACTCCTACTACAAACAGAGAACTTGAAGAAATGTATAAGATAATTTCAAAAGCCGTTTTTAAAGATGGAAAAATAAAAAAAATGATTGGTGCAGAAGTGGTTGGCATAACCTCCTGCCCATGTGCACAAGAAGGGCTAATTGAATATTCGAGGGCAAAACTAAGGGAAAAATTTAGCGAGAGCGAAATTGATTATATAATAGCAAACATTCCAATTGCAAGCCACAATCAGAGGAATATAACAAGGGTTTTAATAGAGGTTCATGAAGGTGCTGACATAAACGTTGTTGACCTCATAGATACCATAGAAGGTTCTATGAGCTCAAGGATATACGAAGTTCTAAAAAGAAGCGACGAGGTAGATGTTGTATTAGAAGCCCATTTAAGACCGAGATTTGTTGAGGATGTCGTAAGAAATGTTCTCATAAAAATCATTGAAAAGTATAAAAACCTTCCAGACAACAGCTTGGTAATTGTTAGAAGCGAGAGTTTTGAAAGCATACATAAGCACAACGCCATCGCTGAGAGGGTGGCAACAATAGGTGAAATTAAGGAAGAGCTCAAAATTAAATTGTAGAAAAAATAAAATTGATGTTCTTGAAAACAAAATTTAAAAAACATTATAAAATAGCTATCTAACCCTTGCTTTTGCCTTGTGTATTAAGTTAAAAGCTATTTCCCAGAGAAGCCCTCTTAATTCTGGCTGTAGATTCTTATACTCCTCCTTTTCCCCATAAATTGCTGGTTGAAGGGGTTCTACAAGAATGTCTGCAGCCCTTGTTGCTCTCTCATAGGCGTCTAACCTTCTGTCCTCGAGAGTTTCCTTAGCCCTCTTTGCGAGCTCCCTTATAGCAGGTGGAATTTCCTCTATACCCATGTTTTTCAAAATAAGTTTTGTTTTTCTGTCATCAGAGATTAACAAGTTTAAATCGGCAGTTATCTTCTCAACATCCTCAAGAACTTCCTCCTGCATCTCCTTCCACTCTACGTTCTTCTGTGCATCTCTAAGCCTGTTTATTGCATTTGATATTATCAAATTCCTTATTACCGCTGGAACCTCCTCGCTCTCTTTTAATTTCTCAAGAATTTCTATAGCTTTTTTTATCCTTTCCTTTGCAGCTTTTTTTGTGTCTTTCAATATTTTGGAAGCTTCCTCAACCTTCTTTCTGACATAATCTGGTATGTCGTCGAGCGAGAGATTCATGTTTTTTAAGATTTTTTCCGTTTCTTTATCTTTTCCTATAAAAACCCTTATATTATCTGCAACCAAGTTTAGCTCTCTGTTTATCAAGTCTTCTACCAACACCAACACCTCCTAAAAATAAATAGTCATACCTATATATTAAAGTTTTACCACATGAAAAATTCAGGGAAAGTGTAGCATCTAAAAATATTCTTTTTTAATCTTAAAACCCTATAGATGTATCGTATATACCATAAAAAATAAAATAAAAAATTATATTGCTTTCTCGCCTTTCTCCCCAGTCCTTACCCTTATAACTTCTTCAACGGTGCTAACGAAGATTTTACCGTCCCCTATGCTACCAGTTCTTGCTTTTTCGATTATTATGTCTATAACTCTGTCAACATCTTCATCTTTCACAACCATTTCAATTTTAACCTTTGGTAGGAGATCAACTCTGTATTTTCTTCCACGCCACTGTTGTTCAATACCCTTCTGCCTACCTCTACCTTTAACCTCGGTAACAGTCATTCCTATAAAGCCCGCTTCTTCGAGTGCATGCTTAACTTCTTCAAGCTTCTCGGGTCTTATTATTGCCTCCACCTTTTTCAATTCAATCACCTCTCAGATATAAATTCTGGATATGCCTGTGTTCTGTGCTCCATTACATCAAGTCCTTTGATCTCTGCCTCTTTATCAACTCTAAGCCCCACAAGCTTGTCTATGAGCTTGAACCCGATGTATGCCATTGCAGTAGTCCACACGATGTTTACAACTACTGATATAACTTGCATTACAAATAAATTTATTCCTCCATATAAGAGCCCCGGTGCATTTGCAGCATATAACTTCTCAACTCCATTGCTGAATATTCCAACACTTAAAACACCCCATGTTCCAGCATATCCGTGAACTGGTATAGCTCCAACTGGATCATCTATCTTAAGCCTGTTTTCGTTGAACATGTATCCGAAGTACATTATAAGCCCACCTATCGCTCCTATTACTACCGCAGCCCATGGGTCTACGCTTCCGCAGGGTGCGGTTATTGACACAAGCCCCGCGAGAAGTCCGTTAATTGTAAAAGCTACATCTGGTTTTTTGTGCTTAATCCACGTTATAAGTATTGCAGTAGTTGCACCAGCAAATGAGGCGAGCATTGTATTTACAACTACGAGGTTGAGGTTCTTGTCAAGAGCATTTAGCGTTGACCCTGCGTTGAAGCCTATCCATCCAAAGGCAAGGAGAAAAGCCCCTAAGGCGGCTAATGGTATGCTGTGCCCAGGAATAGCCTTTGGCTCTCCCTTTACGAACTTCCCTATTCTCGGTCCAACGAGCATTGCTCCTATTAGAGCGGCGTATCCTCCCACAGCATGAACAACACCGCTTCCAGCGAAATCATGAGCATAAACACCGAGTAGCTTGACTATCGGTGAAGTATCGCTTGAGAGGAATCCTCCTCCCCATATCCAGTGTCCGTAAATTGGATATATAATTGCACCCATCCACACTACGTAGAGCAGAAACGCACTGAACTTCATACGCTCGGCAACTGCTCCGCTAACTATTGTAGCCGCTGTAGCTGCGAAGACCATCTGGAAGAACCAAAGGTTATACGTTGAGCTGTCTGCATTTGCAAGGAAAAAATTGCTTCTGTCAAACATTATGGCATATCCCACAGCCCAAAATATAAGCCCCGTTATTGCAATGTTGGCAATGTTCTTCATTAGGATGTTTACCGTGTTCTTCTGCCTTGTAAATCCGCTTTCGAGCATTGCAAATCCTGCATGCATTAGAAACACAAGAGCTCCAGCAAGCACAAGCCACACGTAGGTCAGTGCAGTCTTTACATCGGCTTCCTCGCTCCAATTTTCAGCAAACGCACTACCAAGCATGCACATCTGAACAACAGCTATTATCAATAATATTTTCTTCCAATCCATGTATACTCACCGTTTTAAAGAAAAATAAAAATTGGTATAAAAATATTTTTGAGAAAAATTAATATTTCTTACTTATTTATGTGAAAAGTGAATAAAGAATATTAAATTTTATGAAAGTTTATGAAAATATAAAAAATTATTAGCCGTTGTTCGCAAAGCCTATAAGAGTTGTCTGCTTCTTCTTTGTATAGAAAACGCTTGATATGCTGTCCTCTATTATTTGAACTCTCTGCCTCAGGTAGTCATCAAGGTTGAACTTCTCTATGAGGTCTTTCGTTAGATTGAGATACTTCTCAACAGCACCTTTTGATACCGTTAAAACGAGCTTTCCACCGCACTTCGTGCATTTCCCTATTAAAGGCACCCTCCTATACTTTGCATTGCAGTTTACGCATCTCAAGCTCTGCCTTGAGAAAGCCCTCAGGTTTCCAAGAATATCTGGCAGAAAGTGGCTCTCTATAACCTTGGTTGCTACATCCCTTTCATCAACTGCCCTAATTTTTCTCGCAAGGTCAAGCTGCAGCTTTAATTTATCGCTCATGCTTTCAAGTATTTTGTATGCTGAAACCGTATTAGCTATATTCACATCGCTTACATCGTGGGTGAACTTTATACCGTAGTATTGCTCCTCTTTGCCAAGTCTATCGCTTACGGTTTCTATTTTTACTTCCTTTGGATGTTTGTATTCAAGGGTAGCCTCGTAAAATTCAAGCGGATACCTGTCAACAACGTCAACGTTGTGAGCTTCGTCATCAACTTCCTTTGGGTCGAGCCTCGTTGTTATAACCAAGGGTGCATCCATTTTTCCTCCTCTCGTGCTTGGCAAGAAGTATTTAGAGAAGTTAAGCAGAGCATCCATGAGCAGAAACACGCTGTCTTCATCTCCATCGCAGTTTGATGTAACTATATAATCGTTTATAAGTATGTTGTGATAGCCGTTGGCATTTAGAGAATAAACAAATTCCTCTTGCGATTTAACATACTCTACACATTTAACCCTTAAAAGTCTGTGGTCTAAATATTTTTTCTGTGGTTTCACTGTCATTCTTTTTACAACTTCCTTCAAATATTTCTGTTTTCTTTCAGACAAGAAGGATATTTGTTCTTTAAACAATTCAACGTTTTCTCCTCTTATAACAAGCTTATGCTCACTACGGTTTCTTCTATTAATCCTATATATGCTGGAGAATATTCCAAACCTTAGAAGTAGGAGTTCTATATCTCTTATAAGGTCTTCATTGCAAGAAGTGCAAACAACCGTTTTTCCTTTTTTGTCTACGCTACCATCTCCGCTGAAGTATGCACTTAGAAGCCATCTAATTTTCTTTCTTGGAAGATTGAATATAAACTCTGGAAGTCTCTTTTCTCTTGCATTTCCACCAATTTTAAGTATATCTTTAAACAAATGATATATCACTCTGTTCGAAACTGTAATCCTGCTTTCGTTTACATAGGGCTTAAATCCATCTCCAAAAACTCTTCTCAAAGAATTAATAATGTCTTGCCTTAAGTCCTCTTCACTAACAGCAAAATCAACCTGATACGTGTCGCTATCCATTCTGTAACAGCCTTCAGCAAGGAAGTATCCCAAAAGCTTCATAAAATCTTCATCTACTCTAATCCTTCTCTTTATATACGTATGATCCCTCTTAAATCCAATATAGCAATCGGGAACATCTTCTATGCAAAACTCGTTTATTTCAAGCAGTTTTAGAAGAGTGCTGAGTGATACAGAATCCCTATCGCCATAATAGTTATGTAGTGTTTTCTTATTAATTCCTAAAATATCTGCAGTTTCTTTCAATCCTCTTCTTTCCACAAGCTTTTTGACGAAGTCCTTTATTCCTCTCACCATTATTTCAGTCCATATATTCTTAAATTCCTCCCTTGAAAATTCCTTAAGCAGGTCGATTTCTATGATATCCCTCTCTTCAAAATCTATCTTTGGCTGGAGAATTAAATCTCCCTTTTTAATCTCAAAAGCTCTTTTCTTCTTAAATTTTCCATCCTCATAAACTATTACCATGTGATCTGGAGTTGTTTCAAAACTCTTTCCAGTTTCAAGATTTATCCTAACGAGATGATCCGTTGATGGAGCTTTTATGATTTCTTTAACATCTGTTAAAATAATTTTTCCAGTATTGTTATCAAAGGAATACACTTTTATTTCTTTTTTTGGTTTTTTCTTAATATAAACCATTTTTTCATAGTTTTCTCCATCGTAAAGCTCTTCATAAAGCCTTTTTAGCGTTATTCTCATAGGCTTTCCATCAACATTCACGAGAACCTCAGTATCAGCTGGGAAGCAGTTTCTTCTTTTTGCGGCATGCCAGTAAGGGTGAGCAAAGCAGGCATCGGCTTTTGTATATCCTATTATTCTTCCCAAGATTGCCGCAGATGTATGAGGTGCTAAGCCTAAGATGAGGTGTCCTATCAGGTCTTCTTTTTTCTTTGCGTTGTAAAATGGTTCTAAACCGTATAGTTTTACAAGAAGCTCATCTATGAAGTTTGCCACCCTAAGAAGATATTCCATAGCTTTTTCTGGGAGAACAACGTCCTGAACCTTTAGTTCTACTATCTGCTCATCGCTGACAAGCTCTTTTCCCAAGTAATCTTTGTCATATCCAAGCTCTTTAAGCTTCTCAACGCTCACATGTATTTCCTTTGGCTTGAAGTGTGTCATAGGCACGTCGGTAGCATCGAATCTTGTTGTTCCGTCTTTAAATACATAAACCCTATGCTTAGATCTAAGAATGCCCTTTTCGAGAGGTTCTGGTATCTTATAGGCTGATGTCATTCCTATTACGCCTTTTAAATCGTTTGGAGTATTTCCAACTTTAGCTAAGGCTTTAGAAAGTATTTCCTTAAGATTTATATATCTCTTCGTGTAGAAGGCAAGCAAACCGCCACAATACTTGCACCTTTCCTCGTTGTTGCCGTTGCCTACAACTCTGCCGCACTTTAAGCATACTCTCCTTATTTCGGTGCTACCACCGCATCTCTCGCATATCGTTAAATGGGTTATGTTTCCACAGCTTTTGCATACTCTATATGCAATATCAACCTCTATTTTAATATTTTGGGAAGCTTTTTTAATATCCCTCGCTCTTCCACCGTAGTTCCCTATTGGAAAGAGAACATTTACAGCTGGTTGCATCTTTCTTTCCTTCGCCTTCTCAGGTCTTCCCATCCTTGCTCCTATGTATGTTAAAGCCTTTGGTCTTATTTTTATAAAGCTGTTTACAAGTTCAAGAGAATCCTTAGCCTTTTTATAAGCTGATTCAAAAGCATCTATGCCCTTATCTAAGCCGAGAGCTTTGAAGAGAGATTTATAGTTCTTAATTACTACTTTTCCATCCCTAATTACATGCTCAACAAGGAGTTCTTCAAGAACATGCTTGCCCTCATCGGAATATTCTAAAACTAAACCGTTTTCGCTTTTTTCTCCCTTTATAAGCCAATAAGCAAGCTTCTTTAGATCGCCTTTGCTTACCTCGTTGTAATGGTATGTGTATCTCGGATGCATGGGAATTTTCAGCTTCTCTGCAATTTCTATAGCTTCATCTTCGCTTGGAACTATTTTTATATCTAAAAATTTTTTATACCTTTCTTTTAGGTTTTCATCTGCATTTTCAAGGGCTTTCTCAAGCTCCTGAACCCACCATTCTTCAACATAACCGCTTGGCATTAAAACATGATTATTTTCAAGAAATTCTCCGTAAGCGATTAGAATATCTCCCAAAAACAGTATTTTATCTATATCCTTTTTTATCTTCTTTGCAATCTCTAAGCTGTCTACTCTAATGACATCACCGTTTTTAAGTCTAACAACCGGCGGCTCTATTGTGTCGCAAGGTGTTATAGCAGTGCCTTTACCGGGTCTCTCCGTTTTAAGCTGCGTTCCTATAGCTATAAAGTTTTCAAGTATTAGCATAGTAACTGGGTGCAAGCAGGTGCTTGCAAAACCACTAACTCTGCATCTTCCATATCTAAGCCTAAAGCCCCCCTTTCTTGAAGGATGGGAGAGAACGGGTCTTCCAGCAACAATATCTTTCAAATACTTTTCGTTTGGTTTTATTTTTACCTCTTCTTCTCCTTCCTCTTCACCTTTTTCATCTTTTTTAAGCTCATAAAGCCATTCCCATCCTTTTATGTTCAGCCTTTCAACGAATTTCAATATCTTAGGAACCTTCTGCAGAACACCTTCGGCAAGAACTAATATAGCTCCACCTCTAACCTTGTTTGTCTCTATCCTCTCTAAATCTCTATATCCGCTAACCTCGACGTTGTCCGTTGCCTCGCCGGTTATTTCTACCGGTATATTCTTTATTGCAAATCTTATTTCATCTGCAGAAGGGAAATACTGGAGCCTTGCAACTTCGCTGTTGTATAGCTCAACCTCTTCAACAAACCTCTCTATTTCCTCTTCTGTAGGCTTGTATCTATCTAAGCCCATGTTCTGCCTTATATAGTCAGCGGTAAGCACGGCTAAAGCTTGGGCAGAGCCACCAGCAGAGCGTATAGGTCCAGCAAAATAAACAGCAAGATACTTTGTTTTATCAAAGTTTTCCTTTATTTTTACCTTAACTATACCTTCAAGAGGTGCAGCAACAATACCTTCTGTAAGTATTGCTAAAGCTGTTCTTAGTGCTTGTTCTGCACCTTTTTCGCTTTTATCTTTTTCAACAATTTCTTTTGCAACCTTTAGAGCAACCTCCTCCTTATCAAGCTCCTTTGAAAGCTCTCTGATTCTATTAGCAATACCCTTAGGACCGACTAAACCTTCTACACGCTCAGCCATGTCTTTAGCAAGAGGTATCTCAACACTCAAGCATGGATCAAAACCTTTTTTTCTTGCTTGCTCTGCAATTTCATAAGCCTTCGATAGATACTTTTCAAGGCTCCTGAAATACTCCTCCATATTTTCCATAAAACATAACTCTGCAGTCAAGTATTAAATCTTTATCCTTCCAAGTGCACGTGCGTGAGAAGACTATGGTTAAAGGTGTTGACACAACAATGAACATAATGGTATGTCTGCTCAATTTGTTACCGATATTTGGCTACCCTATGAAAACGCTTATCTTATCGGTGCTTGTAAGACCCCTTTCATGAAGTTTAAACTTCTTTAAATAGCTGCTCGAAGCTTTTGAAAACCTACGCATGCAAGCCACAACAGTTTTATAGGCTGGTTATAAATTATTGATTATGGAGGAGTATGCACTCGAGGTTGTAAGAGAATTCCTTTTAAAAAATAAAAAAGATATTGATAATATATGTAAGGAGGTTGAAAGGTTCTGCAGAATAGATGTTGACAAATTCCTCCTTCAATACGTTTTACAGCTCAATCTCAACAACTTAGACAACCTCTGTGAAGGTTGTAGCTTCTGCTGTAGAGTTCCAGACGTTGTATTAACAAGGTATGATATAGAAAGAATGTCGAGATACTTAAACATTGATAAAGAAGCCTTCATGAATAAATTTTGTATAAAAACTGATAGGTGGGTTAAATTAAAGAAGAAAAATAAAAAATGTCCTTTCCTTGAAAACGACAGATGCAAAATATATGAAGTTAGACCAACTGCATGCGTTTTCTTTCCGTTTCTTATTGAGTCTGATGAGGAGGTTTATCTTCCAGAAGAATGTAAATCTGGTAATATATTGGCTAAAAAACTATATATGCATATAATAACTGAAATTTTAAGAAGATTTCTTATAAAAAATGAAGAGCTGAATGAAAAAGTTCTTAAACTCCTTCCTTTCGATGAAAGAATAGTTGTTCTGAAGCACATGTTTCAAACGTTTATGAACAGTCTCCCAGACCTCTGCAGCGGCTGCTCAAAGTGCTGTGAAGCTCTCAGAATAGAGCTAACAATTTTTGATATCTACAGAATATCAAGCAAGCTTGGCGTTGAGCCAAAAGTATTCTTAGAGAAGTTCTGCGAAAAGATTGAGGGCTCCTACAACTGCTTCGTCTTAAAGAAAAAAGATAATAAATGTATATTTTTGAAAAACAAGAGATGCAGAATATACAGCAGCAGACCAGCGGTCTGCGTTATGTATCCTTTTATGGTAATAGAACAGCTTAAAAAATTTGACATAGAACTTCCAGAATACTGTATATATGGAAGAAAGGTTTTTGAAACAATTGGAATGTTTTTATCTCAATGATGCACATAGGAGTATCATCTCCAGCTGTTAAAGAATTCGATAAGAGTGGTGTTCTCAAAGCTAATGAAGTAGAGCTTATAGAGGTTGCACTCGACAAAATAAGCTTAGATAAAGATATTGCAGAGGTCTGTTTAGAATTAAAAGATAAATATGGAACAGTATTCACGGCACACGCCCCATACCATACTTCTCTTGTTGAAAAGCAGAGGATAAACCTTGCATACGTAAGCGAGAAGAATTTTAAGATCATGAAGAAGGTTTTCGAAACATGTAGCAGAATTGGTGCTAAATACGTCGTAACACACGGAGGAGCACTTGAAAGAGAATACGAATATTTATACGAGAAAGGAATAAGAAATTTGATAAGAAATTTAAAAAGGCTCTGTAAAGAGGCTGAAAAATATGAAATCTTCCTTGTTTTAGAAAACACACATTCAGATCAAAATTATAGAAAACTTGCAGAAACACCAAGAGAAATAAAATACATTGTCGAGACTGTGGCAAGTGAAAATTTAGTGATAAATATTGACTTCGGACATGCAAACATATCATCGAGAACATACAATTTCAATTTTATTGATTATTTTAATCTATTATCCGATAAAATAGTATATATGCATCTCCACAACAACAATGGCAAAGAGGATATGCACTATCCTCTATTTTCTGGAAGCATTGACTATAAAGCAGTTCTACCAAGGATTGTTAAAAAACTTAAAAATTTAAGGAACATTGTTCTTGAGGTTAAATACGGTGGTAGAGAAGGAATCGTTAAGAGCATCGAAGTTATAAGGGGAACTTTACTTTAAAAATATCTCTCCCCTATAGCCGGACTTCTTAACCTTTTTTATATATTCAAGCTCCTCATAAAATTCTACAGTTTCCTTAGCCTTTTTTATTTTTTCTTTTGCAGTTTTTAAAAGCATGCTAACCCTTGCCTGAGAGACTCCCAAAATTTTTGAAATTTCATCCTGCTTATACCCAAGGGCTTCAAGTTTTAGAGCCTTTGCCTGTTTCTCTGTAAGTATGCCCACCATTAAAAATGATTCAAAATGTAACAATTAAAAATAAATGTATGGTTGCTGAAATTGAAATAAAGGAGCTCGATGAAAAAGGTCGTGGAATAGGTGAATATAAAGGCAAAAAGGTGTATGTCTATTTCGCTCTGCCCGGTGATGTTGTAAAAGTTAAAATTGTTGGTAGAAGAAAAAATTTCTTGAAGGGCAAGCTTCTTGATATAGTTTCTGAATCCCATCTTAGAACAAAACCTTTGTGCAAACATTTTGGAAAATGCGGTGGATGCAAGCTGCAAAACATGAAGTATGAGCATCAGCTTAAGTTTAAAGCAAAGATAGTTGAATCTTCTTTTGGGCTTGATGAGGTGTCTATTATTAAGAGCAAAGATGTGTTCTTCTACAGAAATAGAATGGATTACATAACTTATAAACAAAAAATCGGCTTAAGAGAGCCGGAGAAGTTCTATGCGGTTGTTGATATTGAAAAGTGCTACCTCCTCTCAGAGTTTGCAAACGAAGTTATAAGAATATTTAAAGATTTCATAAAAGAATATAATATTTCTACTTACGATTTAATAAAAAAAGTTGGATTTCTAAGATATTTAATAATAAGACATGCAAAGAATACTGACGAGAAAATGATAAACATTCTTACTTCAGAGGGAGAGTTTTCGCATATAGAAAAAATAGCCGAAATTTTTGATGCTGAAAGCATTATATGGAGCACAACAGAAAGTATTGCTGATGTCTCTTACGGAGAGCCAAAAATGATTATTAAGGGAAGAGATTTCATATTTGAAAAAATTCTTAATAAAAAGTTTAAAATTGGTCCTTTTTCATTCTTCCAAACAAACACAAAGCAAGCAGAGGTTCTCTTCAGAAAGGTTATAGAACTCGCAGATTTAAGCGGCAGAGAAACTGTTGTAGATTTATACTGTGGAAGCGGCGTTATTGGGATTCTTTTATCTGAATATGCTAAAAAAGTTGTTGGTGTTGAGGTCAACGAGGAGGCGATAAAGCTCGCAACGGAAAATGCTAAGGATTTAGACAACATATCTTTTATAAAGGCGAGAGTAGAGGATGCCGTGAAAAATAAAATCGTGCAAGATGCTGACGTTGTTGTAGTCGATCCTCCGAGAGCAGGTTTGCATAAAAGTGTTGTAAAAGCATTGCTTAATATCGCACCAAAGAAGATAATATACGTTTCGTGCAATCCATCAACTCAGGCAAGGGACTACAATCTTCTTAAGAAGGAATATGACCTCGAATATATAACCGCAGTTGATATGTTTCCGCACACACCACATGTTGAGACGGTTGCTCTTCTTACAAAAAGAAGATAAAAAATAATCACTCTTATAACCTTTTTGGTTGGAACTTCTCGCTTTTAAGTTTAGAGCGAATCTTTTAAGTAAATACCTTTTCTTCAAGCTTCCTCAACCTAACCAAGATATCTTTTATTACTTCCTGATCCTTTCTGAACCTTTCAAACTCAGCCTTTAAATTGCTTATCTCTATGGTGAGCTCGTCAATCCTCTTGTTTGTTTCGTCTATCCTTGCGTTTAAGCTTGTTGAGAGTTCATCTATGCGTTTGTTGGTTTCGTCAATTCTCGCGGTTAGCTCTTCTCTAACTTTGTCAATTCTATCCCTAAGCTCTCTTAAATCTTTTTCTAAGGAGTCCATCCTTTTCTCCAAAGAGTCCATGCGTTTATTAGTAGTTTCAACCGCAGATCGCATGCCCTCAATAGCGATTCTAAATCCCTCTAATAAGCCGGAAACCTCCTTTTTAAACTCCCTAAATTCTTTTCTTAAATCACCAAGCAGGGCTTCCTTGAGCTTATCAACAAGCTTGTCGTAATCTACCATATAGCTTTCAGTTCATCTTA
>JALTZZ010000036.1 GCA_027051165.1 archaeon
GGAGAAGGGGTTTCAATCCCATTATCCCTTATAAAAAGACTTCTTATCCCAAGAGACTCTACCCCTTCGATGAAAAGAAATACAGGCAGAGAGGCGTTGGCGAAGGTGTATTTAGCGCCTTAAAGAGGAAAAAGATCAAGAACATGCTGAAAAGGATTTCCCCGTCGCCTATAACTTAATGAGAGCTAAAATCTTTGTCTCGCCAGCTTGCAGGACAGCAAGCTGGCATAATATCTATGTGTATGTTTGTGTCAAAATCTTGATTTCTCAACAAACTCCTCGGTGGCGAAACTTTTTTTATGTGCTTAGACAGCTTGTTTTTGCTCTGAAGCCTCTTTAGCTTAAAGAAGCTTTTCCAAGCAAAATCGTTCTTCCTTATTATCTGCTGTGCAGTAGCTGAGCCTATAATCTGCTTAAACTCGTTGTATAGCTCTTTAACTCCCTCCTCCCAGCTGAATCTATCTTTAAAGAGAGCCTGCCTCCTTATGTAGTTTATTTTGTTCCACAGCACGGCTGACATCTCGCATATTCTGAAAAGCTCCTTTTCTTGCTCCTTGCTGGGATGAAGCTTGAAAACATTGGTTCTCTTTCATTATTTTCCGCTTTTCTTGCTTCTCCGCCTTTCTACAATTCACTTTTCGCATATTATCAGCCCTGCAGAACCGCTTTATAAACATTTTGCTTGCCACTACTCCATCCACTACCCCCTCCCACCTCACCTAATTCATCCCCGCTTTGAAAAGCAGGGATTTCTTAGCGATGTTTTGTAAAAAATTCTGCATTTACTTAGTTTTTTAGATTTAAAATTTTTAGTTTATAATTGTTAACTATTTTAAATAATAACATGCTTTTTTCGAAAAGATTTATAGTTAAAGAAACAAATATATTAATAAAATGCGATAAAGAAGTTTTTGATGAAGCTTATAAAGAAATTATAAAAGCACGTGCCGATATTTTATACTATATAGCTAAAAATCCTCTCTTTCGAACAAGCCTTGAGCCAATCGAAGTTGAAGAAGATGCACCTCAGATAGTTAAAGATATGTGCAGAGCTGGAAAGATAGCTGGTGTAGGACCGTTTGCAAGCGTTGCAGGTGCTATAGCTGAGTATGTTGGCAGAGCATGTATAAAGGCTGGAGCTAACAATGTAATTGTTGAAAATGGTGGAGATATTTTTATGTATGGGAAAAGAGAATTTACGGTAGAAATATATGCCGGAGAAGGGAAAAAAATGAGGTTTGGCTTTAAAGTTAAACCGGAGGAAATGCCAATTGGCATATGCACGTCATCAGGGAAAATAGGGCATTCAATAAGCTTTGGTGCAAGCGATGCGACTGTTGTGGTTGCAGATTCTGCGATTATAGCAGATGCAGTAGCTACGTCTATAGCGAATGAAGTTAAGGGTAAGGAAAGTATAGACGATGTCCTTAGGAAAGCGAGAAAAATAAAGGAAATAAGAGGAGTTCTTATAATATTTGATGATATAATGGCAGCATACGGCAAATTACCAGAGCTTGTTCCAATAATTAAATAATATACATAGCAATATACTTCAATCCTGAATCTTTTGGACTTATTATTTTAAGCTCTTCTACATATAGGAGTTTATGCTTCCTTACTATATTATCTGGAATATATGCATATATCTTTCCATGTTCTCTGCAAAATTTAATCATAATATCGGATTTTTCTACTATTCTGAGTTCATCGATATCTTCATCTATCTTAACAAAATATGAACCTTCTCTTAGTCCTACCCTTTTAAACTCCTCTTTCCGAACTTTTAGCTTCAACACGTTTCACCATATTTTTTAGCAATTTTCTTAGCAACAAAATTTAAAAAATAAAAACTATCAGAGCTTAACTAAAAAATAGCTACTGATACTCTCTCCACGTATACTTGCACTTTGTGCATCTGTAAAATCTTGTTTCTGGCTCATCGGCTTTTCTTGTCTGCAGAAGCCAATATTCGGCTTCCATATTGCCACATTTTGGGCACTCCGCTCTTACCCTTGGAAGAGTTTGCACTTCCTGATCTATAATAATCATTTCCTTTTTATTTTTCCTTTCAGAAGTAACTTTATACTGATCTCTGTTTTCTATTGGTTTCTCGAAACCGCATCTCGTGCAGACGAGGACATTGCCCTTTGGAAGCATTATGCTTTTGCACTTCTCACAGAACATCATACTATCGCCTTCTGCACCTCCTTATATAATCTTCTATAATTTTTGAGTGGTCAAATGCAAGCTCTATTTTTTTAACATCGTTTATATTAAAAAAGCACGCATCACTTGCATCGCTTCCAGCTTTTAAAGAGCCACCAACTACCTCAACTATATAACATATGCTTATAACATGCCCCCTTGGGTCTCTGCTTGGCTCAGAATACACTCCAAAGAGCTCTTTTATCCTAACTTTTAATCCAGTTTCTTCTTCTACCTCTCTAACCACAGCATTTTCACAGCTTTCACCACACTCCACGAAGCCACCGGGCAACGCGTATGCTCCTTTAAAAGGTTCTTTTTTTCTTTTTATAAGCAGAATTTCATCCCCATTTTCAACTATGGCATCTACGGCAACTGCTGGAGCTCTATAACCGTTACATGTGCACGGACATCTAACCATGCCCCATTTCCTCTAATATCTTTTTAAGTTCTCTAAAGTCTAAAACACCCTCTATTCTTTTTATCTCTTTACCATATCTAAGAAATATTAATGTTGGATATCTTGTTACGTTGTATTTTTCCGAATCCTTTGCTTCTGCTTTTATCCATGTAAACTTCCTCGACTCCTTTACAACCCAAGGATTGCTCAAAGTTTCTTCCATAAATCTACAGGCTGTGCTGTTGTCGCAGAAGTATAGTATTATTATGCTTGAGTTTGTTTCGACATTCCAAAGTATCTTTGTAGATATTTCATTTTTCTTTATTATATCCCTAATTTTAACCCATATAACAAGCTCCTTACCAGCCAGCGGATGATTCCTATCAACAATTATATGAGTTTCATTTTCTCCAATTATGGTGAAAAACCCTGAAAGCGTTGCAACCGTTCTATTAATTTCTGGAATAATTTCTGCAATTATATGAGTTTCATTTTCCTTAACCTTTATTGCCCCTATATCCGTTTTTATTTCATTTTTTAAAATTTCCCTTTTCACGGTCACACTCTTATTTGTCACGTTCACCACAGTTTCTATCCAATAACCCATTATGTAGCTTTCGTTTATCTTTGCTGGTGCAGAGAATGCTGACAGTGTTTCTATTTTTGGAACTGCAATAATTTTAGGCTCTGCAGTTACAAAACTTTTATTATACTCTCCAAATACCTTACCCAAATATATTTCCTTACTTTCGTTAATGCCAAGCCCTATTATTCCTTTTTCAACTTCTTCGAGAACCTCTCCAGCACCAACTTCAAAATATACTGGATAAAACTCCTTATTTAGCCAAGGATATCGGGATTTATCTTTTATTATACTTTTTATAGAAGAATCAACAATTTCACCATCAGTGGTTTTCATTAAATAGTCAATTTCTACGAGATCTCCATATTCAACTACCTTTTTTTTCTTTTCTTCTTTTAACTTTTTTTCAGATTCTTTTATCCCCTTTTCTTGAATTTTACTTTTTTCTGCACACCCAGCAATCAATATCAAAATAAAAATAATAAAAATACAAAGCAGAAATTTAATGTTCCTCTGCACACTTATCAACCTTTCCAGCTTTTAAATATTTTTCCAATTGCTTAGCTTCTTCTTCATCGAGAAGCTTTATTACACATAAAAGCTCTGCCGCATGCTCTTTTTCCTCGTTCATTATATGTGCTAAGACTTTTTTAGCCTCCTCATTCTCCAAGGTCAAAATCTGGCTTTGATATAGATTTATTGCATCAAGCTCTGCTATAAGAGCTTTTCTCAATATATCTAAATCTCTAAGCTTGCCCTTTAGAGCTTCTCTGTGCTGATCTATCTCTACAAACCCCATAGGACCACCGTAAATATATATGAGCAAGCACGCTAATAAAGCTTACCTATGTGCATAATATGCAACTATTTTTTCGTTTTTGCTGTCAATTCTTACAAATCCGAACCTTTCAAACTGAACTATACTATCTACGGGAACATCTTTGAGATTATCTTCAGCTAATCCTCTATACTCCCCTTCGGGAGATAGAACTATAGTTTCAATACCCACGCACACCCACTGTATTAGCTTTGCCTTTTTTTCCCTCGCCTCCTTTAAGTCCTCGCCAGCATATCTTGCATAAGCCTTATCTTTTTCTTTTTTCTCGATAATTATGTTAAAGGCATCCATGAGCCTTAGAAATTCTCCTTCTTCAAGTTTTTCAAAGTCATCTACACTTATATATACTTTTGCAGTGCCGTTTTCTGCTACAATTTTAAGTTCTCTAAAGCCTCTGTCTTTAAAGCTTGGATGAAGCAGGGCTTTGTATGTTTTTGTCTCCGCACCGCTTATAATTATCTCCTTTGGGTCGAAGACGAAGAAGTATCTATTGGCTTTTGGCTCTATAATCTCCTTGTTATATGCATATAAGTTCTTCCAGCTAAAGTTTATGTCGCTTTCCTTAATTCCTACCTCTATCATAGCTTTTCTAATGGCTTCTGGAGTAATCCCTCGCCTTTTCAATGCTCTAAGCGTTCCGAGCCTAACGTCGTCCCAGCCAGAGTATATGCCCTTTTCTATTCCCTCTCTTATCTTGCTCGTGCTTAGAGTTAAGCCTTCTATCTTCATTATCCCGTAGTGTATGAAAATAGGCTCATTCCAGTTAAAATATCTATATATGAACCTCTGCTTAACGGTATTTGCTATGTGGTCTTTACCCCTAAGAACGTGCGTTACGCCGAGAAGATGGTCATCAACCGCTACAGAAAAGTTCATTAGAGGATAAACCCTTGCATCAACCCTTACATGAGGCGTTTCGCATATCCTAAGTATAACGAAGTCTCTAACGCTTGGGTCTTTGTGTGCTAAGTCAGTTTTAAGCCTGACAACAGCCTCACCTTCTCTATACTCTGTAAACATTTTTTCAAACCTTTCAAGGTTCTCCTCTACGCTTAGACCTCTGCATTCGCAAGCTTTCTTGGTAAGCTTCAGCTTTTGAAACTTCTCTTGCTCGCACGTGCATACGTAGGCTTTGCCAAGCTCTATGAGCTTCCTTGCATGCTCGTAGTATATCTCGAGCCTGTCGCTCTGTATAACCTTTTCGTGATACTCAACCCCGAGCCAAGCCAAGTCCTCTTCTATCATTTCATAAGCTTCTGGCAGTATTCTTGCTGGGTCTGTGTCTTCTATTCTCAAAATAAGCCTGCCTTTATACCTCTTAACATATTCATCGTTTAAAATCGCCGCTCTTGCATGTCCTATGTGCAGTGGACCGCTTGGATTAGGTGCGAACCTCATTACAACTCCTTTATCAGCATTTGGCAAATCTTTAAGACCTTTTTCTACTTTCTTTGTAACATACTTAAATCTCTTTACCTCCTCCTCAATTTTCTCCCTTGGTAGCCTGTTAACCTCATCAATGACTTCCTTAACGATAGGTATTATTTCTTTTGCCCTACTCCTCAACTCTTTTCTCTCGGCAAAAATTTTTCCGAGAACAGCTTTTTCATCAGCTTTTCCATAATCATAGGCATTTTTAACAGCATACTTGTATATTATTTCCTTTATCTCCTCGATTTCCATGATCACACCTCTATTACTGTAGAATATCTAACAAGAGGATTTCTAACCTTAATAACAACTTTACATCTGCATTTAAATTTTTTTTCAGCATCCCTTTTTATTTCCTTAGCCAATTCTGCCGGAGATATCTCCTTTCTGCACATATCATTCAGAACTTTTTTTACATTTTCTCTGTCCAAATATAAACTTTTTCTGCTTATTCTTTTTTCTAAAACTTCTATTATATCGAGTATAGATACGTTTGCTTCCTTGAGTATAAGCCAAGCCTCAACCTCCTGCAACACGCTACACCCGTTCATATCGGTATATATTACTCCTTCAAGACATACTCCAATCTCCTTTTCAACATCGTATTTATCACCGAAAGCTCTTGCAAATATTTTATAATGTTTATTTTTCAAAATAAGCTTACTTATCATTGAAACTTCACTTTTACTTGCATACTCGTGCCTCTTTAGTATTTCAAGAACAATGTCTTTGCATAAATCTTCCACCCTATAGATAGGCTTCTTCGTTGCCTGCTCTATTATTTCGTTTATCGCTTCTAAGTTTCTTGACATGTGAATGCCTTTTTTTATAGCAGGGAGGTCAACAAAGCAGTTAAAAACAGCCAAAAGTGCAAAATTATCGTGAAACTTTATAAACTTCTTAACATTTGTAACACCTACCCTCGTTAGGTGAAGCTTTATTTCCGGTATCTGCTCCTGAACATCCATACCCTTTTTCTGATGAATAATATCTTTAAAAAATTTTTAATATATTTCTAATGTTTTATCCTCAAATATAGCTCTCTGTTTAATGAACTATACACAGCTACTCTTTGCTGTCCTTTCCGAAAAAGAGAAATCCTTTTTTCTTTTCTTTCTTTTTCTTTTCGAACTTCAAATCCTTAACTTCTTCGTAGCAGTTCCCTACACCGCTTGTGTTTCCAACGCCAACAACGATTACCTCGTTTCCTTCCGTTCTTCTCACGCTGTCTCTTATAAGCTCGATAGTCTTTTTAAGCGAGTTCTTTACTATATCTTCGGTAAGTGGAGATATAGCCTCTTCGATGCTCATCTTTATAATATAAGCCTCAAGCGGTATATCCCTCTTTAATGCACTTTCCTCAATTTTAGCCTTTTCTGGACCCGGATCGCCTATTGCTGCTCCAATACCCTCGCTCACTTTCCCCGACTTCTCCCCTTCGAGCTTTAACCCAGCATCTATCGTTATTATCTTTCCAATGCTTTTTTCGTCGCAAAGCTTTTTAACAGCATCTCCAAGCTTTCCCAGCGTTGCACCTTTTCCCTTGGCTTTAAGAACGTAGACCTTTTTTCCTTCCATTTCAACTTCGGCACATATTACATCTTTGGCGATTTCGGTGTAGTTGCACGTTTTAATTAAATGCGCTGCAATCAGCGGTCCAATGCTGTCTCCTATTGGTTTGTTTTCTGCAATAGCTTCTATACCTCGCATCTGTGCGTTTGCAATCCTCCTAATCATGGGGAGGTTCATGTGGAGTATCATTGCGAGCTGTATGTTGTTTGTCTTCCTTATAAGTCCAATGTAGTGTCTAAGGAGCTTTGCTATCATGTTAAGCCCAATGCTTCCTTTTAGCAGGGCAACGATGTTTGCTCTAAGCTCCTCGCTTGCCTTGGGTGCGATATCCTTTGCGATGTATTCGAATCTGTCCTCAGCTTTATCGAGGAGATGCTCGATCTTCTTCAAAATTCCGTATGGATCAAGGTCTACTGGAGGTATTATAAAGAAATCGAGGAAATCCTCTATCTTTCTTCTCTTAAGAACGTTGCCGCCGCCCTTTTCAACACAGAGTTTGCATGTTATATCAACAGACTTCCTTACGTAGTCCTCTACCATCCTCGCGAGCATTTCCATTTCATTTATTATCTTATAAAGAAGATACTTTGGATACAGGAGGAAAAGAAGTAGAATAAGGAATATCCCTAACATCTGTCCAAGCAACGACTGCTGGTCAAATATGTTCATCATGCAAAATACCTAAAGGTTTAATAGTATATAAATCTTATTTTCGTATATGAGACTTTACGTAAAGGCGAGGGTTTATCCAACAGAGGATAAGGAAAAGGTTAAGATAGCGATACTAAATCTATTCGAAAATGTTGAGGTAGAAGAGGTTTACGAAAACGGCGAACTCTATATAGTTGCAAGGGGAAAGAAAAAGGAGTGCTTAAACAAAATGAGAGAAGCCATAAGAAGGCAGGCTATACTTGACACTGTTAGAAGCGTTTTAATGGCAAGCATCGAGGATAATAAAAGAATAAGAGTAAAGCTTAACAAACAAGCTGCTTTTGCTGGTTCTTTAAACTTTTACGAGGATTCCATACTCGGCTATATTGAAGTGGTCATCGAAGCTGAAAATATCTACGAAATTATAGACTGGCTTGCACCCTCCACCGTAGATTAGCGGTGAAGCGTATGAGCGATGAGAAAGAGCTTCTTAAAAAATCTTTTTTTACGGAGAGGCAGTATGAGGTTCTCAAACTAAGGGCTAAAGGACTCACACAAGAAAAAATTGCAAAAATTTTAAACACTACAAGGGAAAATGTAACAATTTTGGAGAAAAAAGCTAAGGAAAAAATAGAAAAAGCAAGAAATACGCTCCAGCTCTTTGAAATTCTCGATCCGGTTGAAGTTAAAATAGATGCATATACAGATGTGTTCGAAATACCGAGGATAATTTTTAGAGAAGCAGATAAGCATAATATAAAGGTTTTATACAACACGACATCAATCATCGGGATAGTTAGAAGAAAGGCTGGAGATAAAATAGCTGGGAATTACGTAAGGAAGCCTTTTACGGTTAAAATACTCAGAAGTGGAAAAATTATAATATAAAATCAGATTGCAAGTCCGATTATCTCCTCTATGCTCTCAAATCCTTCTTTCCTTAGATAATCCTCAATTTCGCTGCAGACTTTTTTAAAGACATCTATACCCCTATAAAGAACTGCGGTTCCTATCTGCACAGCTTTTGCTCCAGCTAAGAAGTATTCAACCGCATCCTCGCCGGTAAACACGCCTCCGCACCCTATTATATCTATATCAACTTCCTTGGCTATTTCATATACGCATCTAACCGCTATCGGCTTTAGACATCTGCCGCTTAATCCACCGGTTTTATTTGCTAAAACGGGCTTCTTCGCATATATGTCTATCTTCATCGCCTTTACGGTATTCGTAACCACTAAGGCATCTACCTTAGCCTCTTCGCATGCCTTCGCTACGCTAACGATATCCGTAACGTTAGGAGTAAGCTTTGCAAAAACCGGAATTTTTAACTTTGACTTAACAGCCCTAACAGCTTCATAGCTCAGATTTTCACTTTGAGCAAAAAGCTTGCCCTCAACATTTGGGCATGAGAGGTTCAATTCCACAGCATCAGCATACTTAGCCACACCACATGCGACTTCGACGTATTCTGATATGCTTTTACCAAAAACGCTTGCTACAACGACAACACCGCTCTCTTTAAGATATTTGAGTTCTTTTATAAAATTTTTGTAACCGGGATTTGCAAGTCCAACAGCGTTGAGCAAACCTTCCTCTATCTCAATCACGGTTGGATTTTTATGCCCTTCCCTTGCTTCTACGCTGAGAGATTTCGTAACGACTGCACCGGCACCTCCTTCAAAATATACCCTCTTTAAAGCCGCACCGCTCGCACTTAGCACACCGCTTGCTAAAATTGTTGGATTTCTCATTTGAAGTCCGCCTACATTTATATGCATGTTATTAAAGAAACATTTAGCATTGATAAGCATTTGGTTATATTTGATTTCGTTAAAACATAACATTGTTTCCATGAAGTTCAGAATTCTGCTGAAAAGTCTTGTAAAAGGACTTTTAGCCACAGGAAATTTTAGATATGTTGAAGTTTTCAGAGATCCAGATGTAGATGGGCTTGTTGTTGAAACAGACTTGGGCAAAGCTGTGGTTACTGCTAATGATCTCAGGATACTGAGAGAGGAAAATCCCAATGTGGAAAAACTTAAAAAGGCTTTGGTTGAAAAAGTTCTAAAAGATTTAAAGATAAACGAAAATAAAAGTTAACATCCTATTCCAAAGTAAATAAATCCGTATTTTTCTGCTTCTTTTTTATTTAAAATTCTCCTTCCATCAACAATTATACAGTTCTCATTTACAAGCTTCTTCAGCTCTTTAAGATCGAGCTTCTTGTATTCGTCGTGATCCGTTACTATAACGATGCAGTCTGCACTCTTAACCACCTCTTTAAGATTCCTTGAGAAATTGCTCTGAAAATCGCTTTTTGCACGTGGATCGTGAGAAAATACATCGTATTTTCTTTTAAGTGCATGTATAATATCCTTGGCTGGAGAGTTTCTCGTATCATCGGTATTTCCTTTATATGCTACTCCGAGAACTGCTATCTTTGCTCTTTCTTTTTTAAGCATCTTTAAGCTGTTTTCAACGATTTCAACCACATGCAGAGGCATGCTTTCGTTTATTTTTCTTGCACTCTCAATAAGCTTAAGCTCCAAGTCGTATTCTCTTGCTTTGTATATAAGGAAGTATGGATCCTTTGGCAGGCAGTATCCACCAACCCCAGCTCCGGGATAGTGGAGGTTTACCCTTGGATGCTTGTTTGCAAGTTCTATAACTTTTAGAACATCCACATTAAGCTTTTCGCACAATAAAGCAATTTCATTTGCGAGTGCAATGTTTACGTCCCTAAATGTGTTCTCAACAAGCTTAACCACTTCTGCAGTTGTTGGATCTGTTATATAGATATTTCCTTTAGTTATTTTAGAATAAAAGGCTTTTGCGAGCTCTGCACTATTTTCGTCAAAAGCACCTATCACCCTATCATTTTCAACGATTTCTTTAATAGTCCTTGACGGAATTGCCCTCTCAGGGACATATGCATAGAATATATCTCTCCCAACAGTTAAGCTATGCTCTTTTAGCATGTTCACAATTTTTTTGCTTGTTTCAATGGCTAATGTGCTTTCAACTATCAAAAGCTTTTCTTTATTATAGTTTTCAGCTACTTTTCTGCAGACATCAAAAACTGCTTGCATACACGCTTTATTTCCTTTTAAAGGCGTAGAAACCACAACTATAACTATATCCGCAGCTCTTACAACACTCTCAACATCCGTGGTTGCTGAGATTTTTACCTTTTTTAATAGCTCCTCCAACCCCTTCTCCTTTATATGTGGCTTCCCTTTATTTACGCTCTCAACAACGCTTGGGTTTATGTCCGCTCCAAAAACCTTATAGCCTCTGCTCGCTATTATGCATGCTAAGGGCAAGCCTATGTATCCTAAGCCAACCACTCCTACAGTAGCACCGCTATTCTCTATAATCTCTCTGAGCATGCTCATAGCTTTTTCTATCTCCTATTTTAACCTTTCTGTTGAAACCCTTTCAAGCACAATTTCCAGAGATTAACAAACAGTGTCATGGTGCAGTATAAGATTTTATACCATTTCTTATCGTTTCATAAGGATTTTTTATTCCTTTTTCTTAAGATTACGCTTCAAATATATTATTTGTGTCTTTTTATACGGTTTTTTCTCAATAATTCCCCTCTCAGCTAAGCTCGAAAGTATTCTGCTAATCTTCGGCTTTGAAAAATTCGTTAATTCTGGAAGCTTATCTTGTCTTATCGAACCTCCGTGCTCCATAATTACTTTTACTATTTTTTCTTCATCTTCTGTAAGAATTTCAAATATAATTTCCTCCTTTTTTCTTCCAGCCACCTTATAGACTGCATATAAAAGCAAAATCAGGAATGGTATTGCAAACAAGGTAAAGATTATATATCCGTTTTTATTTGATACTTCCTCCAAGCTTCTTATTCTATGAACGTTAAAACCTCTGAGCTGATCGTATATGCTTTCGTTAATCTCATAGTCAATCACATACACGTCTCTTGCCTCCACAAAGTTGAGTGCATATAAAACGCTTTCTGGTATTTTATTCTTTTTTACATAAAGTATCGGTGCTTCAAGGTTTATAGCTACTCTCTGTGCAAGAAGAAGAGCTTTTTGCGACTCTCCATTCACAAGAACAACGCTGTCTGCTTTTCCAAACATGAACATCGCTATAGCTGCAGATGTGGAGTATCTGTCAACCTCGCTGAATCTATTCGTAATAAATCCCATGTTTTCAAGCTTCTGCTGAACTGCAAATGATATGGCATCGTAACCTCCGATTATTGCCACCCTCTCGTAGCCAAGCTCTTTGTATCCAATGAGGAGTTCTTCGGCAGTTTTATCAAGCTCGTTGCTTGACGTTGAGACTATGGGAACCTTATATTTATAAGCATAAGCCTGTGCAAGTGTATAATCGTATGCGAGGTCGTTTCTAACAATTATTACATCAAAGTCGCTTGAATATGCAATGCTTGCATTAAGCACCAGAGAAATGAATATTATTAGTGTAACCAACTTTTTCATGTTAAAACTTATATTCTGCTTTATTAAAAAGTTAACTTTCTTTAGTAGTTTGATGAGATATAGGGTTGGAGCAACAGCTTTAATCCCATGTGAAGTCGTGTATGCATGCGGTCATGCTTTAGTGGATTTAAATAATTTTGTCCCATTTTCAAACATTAGTCCAGATGATAAACTTTGTGCGTGGACTGCTATATGGAGAGACCTTGTTTTAAAAAAATATGTTAAAATAGATAAGCTTGTGGTAGTTGCTTCTGGAGACTGCTACAATGCACTTGTGGACGGAGAAAAAATAGAACTGAGCGGAATAAAGACGTTTTACTTCACGTATCCTTTTGACGGCAACGTTGATTACATGAAAGAAACGCTCAGAAATTTTGTCGAATTTCTCGGCGGAGATATGGATGAGGGTTTAATGAATGAGGTTTACAAGCTTAAGAAGCTTGCACTTGAGATTGATAGAAAGAGGGTTCTCGGTAAGGCAGATAATGCAAGCACATTTAAGATTCTTGTTTCATCAAGCGACCTTATGGGAAACATCGAAAAGTATAGAAGAGAGATTGAAAGTTTTGAAGAAGAAGATGTTAACTATGATTATAGAGTTGCCTTAATAGGAATTCCCCCAATATATAGAGATTTTCATGAAGTTCTTAAAGAAATAGGTTTTCTTGTTGTTTACGATGAAATGCCGTATGAATTTGCAAGATTAAGCGGAAGAAGTCTTGATGAAATCGCCAAAAATTACGTAAACTATACATTTGCAAGAAACATTAAGTTCAGGATTAATTTTATAAAAAATGAAATTAAAAAAAGGAAAGCCGAGGCGGTTATACACTTTACACAGTTTGCATGCCACCACAAGCTTGAGGACAGTATATTTAGAAGGGAGCTTGATGTTCCTTTTCTCACAATCGAAGCAGACCTTCCAAGCAGAACTCCGGAGCAGGCAAGAATAAGATTAGAGGCGTTTGCCGAAAGACTCAGGGAATATATATGATGGTGATGAAATATGGGGATTAAAAAGATACTCGACGAATACATGGAAAAAGTTCCGGAAGTTGTAGACTTCAGCGATAGATGCTTGAGAAGCGAGAGGTGGAACAAAAACGTTGTTCTGATGGTTTTCGATGCCGCTCTAACGTCCATAGGGGTGAACTACTTCAACGCAGTAGTTCCGAAGGTTAGGCTTTTTAAAGAGGTTTTTATTGATAGCGGAAAGATTAATGGTTTAAAAGACCTCGCAAATATAAACTTGGATGATTTAAAAGTAATATGGAAAAATGAAAGGTCTCTAAGAGTTGCAAAAGATGTTGCACATGCTTTAAGCAGTTTTGGGAACGATGTTAAAGCTTTAAGGGTGTGGGCTGAAAATTCGAGGCTTGAAAACTGGAAGAGCGATGTTGTCGGAAAAATTAAGGGTGTCGGAATAAATACATACCAGTATTTGAGAATGATGGGCGGAGTAGATACCGTTATGCCAGATAAAATTGTTAAAAGGGTTGTGAATGAAATTTTAAGAAAGGCTGGAGAAAGGGAAATATTTGAAGACATAAAATTTATAAAAAAGGTTCATGAAATTGCAGAAAAAACCGGATACAGGGCTATAGATATATGCTTCATGTCATGGCTCGTTCAATACGACGATGAGAAGAGAAAAAAGTATTCGAAGATGCTCAGCGAGATATAAAATAAGCTATCCTTCCCTTCCAGTTTCTCTAACAGCTTCAACAGTTCTCCTTAGCAACTCATAGGCAACCTCCTGAGATGGCCAGCTTCCAAGACCGCAATCAGGACCTGCGAAAAGTATTCTGTTTCCAAACTTCTCTAAAAGCCATTTGAACCTCTTTTTAATAGTTTCCTTATCATCTATTAAATCGTATTCTGTATATTTTACCCCTTTTTCAACGAGCTCGCCTATAATGGTATCTATATTTGTTCTTGTAATGCCGGCTCTCAAAAATTTATCGTATCTTTCCAGATCTTCCTTCTTTATAAGCTCAGCGTTTATCGGCGTTGAGGCAAATTCTCCCGTTAGAATTTTAATATTATCGCATTTAACAACAGATTCCGCCATCTTCAGGCTGTGGAGGTGAATCTGAACGTGTTTATCCTTAACGCTTTCAACACTCTTATCGAGGGCTTTTATTAGGGTTTCCTCATCCAAATTCATTATATCAGCGAGACCCAAGCTCGGCTCATCTATCGAGAATACCTCTGCTTTTATATATTTTTTATCAACAAGGGAATTTTTAAGGAATCTGTTGACACTCTCGGCTATGTTCATTAGAACCTCAGGATATACGTATGTTCCGAATTCTGTTCTTAAATAGAGCTCAACGGCTCCGGTAACACATACCCTAAGCTTTAATGGCTCTCCCGTTTCTTCGTAATACTCCTTCGAAAATTCCTCCACAACCTTAACTTCCGGAATTATTGCCTTTTTTTCGTCAATCAGATAAGGTTCAGACTGATATTTTAATATGGGCTCTAAAAACTGCTTGTGCATGTCAAAATGCTGCGGATATGTTACGTAGTCGAGACCGGCCTTTATTTTATATTTAAGCGATGTAAATATTGATTTTTTGAATATTTCGTCCGGCTCTTCTCCTCTTAAAATTTTATCGTAGTTTCTAAAATATATCTTTGAGAATTCCTCTTTTTTGATTTCCTTCGGAAGGGGAAAGCTACCTATGTCGTCTGCATACACCATAGGTTAATATATTTAAAAATAAATTTAAAAATCTTTTGCAGATATTTTTATATGGATAAAAAAGTTTATATCGCATATGCGATTGTGTTCTTTGCGTATTTAGGTTCTTTTTTAAGACTGCCCATAATTCCCCTATATGCAAGCGAACTTGGTGCGGATAAATTTGAAATCGGAATAATAACATTCGGATTCATGCTAACAGCTTTTATTCTTGCCTTCCCAATGGGTTTTTCTTCTGACAAATTTGGAAGAAAAAAGCTCATTTTGCTTGGTTTATTTCTAAACATGGTTTCTTCTCTTATTTTATTCATGTCAGAGAATGTTTTAGAGATTTTCTTTGCAAACATCGTTGGCGGTGCAGGTGTTGCAACGTTTGCACCGAGCTTATCCTCATACGTAGGAGATATATCGAAAAGGCTCGGCAAGGCATACGGATACTTCACCGCATGCATGCAGAGCGGAATGGCTGCAGGACCGCTTATGGGTGGTATTTTAGCAGATGCTCTTGGATATGTTTATAGTTTTCTCATTTCTGCTCTGATTATATTTATATGCATCCCAATTTCACTTTTTATAAGCGAGGTGTATATGAGGAGACCTAAGGAAAGCTTTTTCAAGAATCTTTATTTACTTTTAAGGGAGAGAAAAATTTCTGGGAGCTGGATAGCCGTTTTATCAGTCGCATTTGCATTTGGAGTTTTTATGCCGTTCTTCCCGTTATACGCAAGTGAGGTTGGATATTCAACGTCTATTATAGGTTTGTTCTTCATGATTCAAGCTTTTTTTAATGCTTTAAGCAGAATACCGGTTGGATACCTTGCCGATGCTGTGGAAAGAAAGAACTTTATTCCAAGCTTCTCTATGATTGTTTTATCGCTTTTAATTTTTATTCTACCAAATTTTAAAGATTTTTATTCTTTAGTTCTGATATCTGCATTTATAGGATTTTCGATGGGTTCCTCAACAACCGTCTTAAGCACGATACTTGCAGAAAACAGCCCTCCGAGGCTGAGAGGATTGACAATGAGCGGATTTAATGCATTTTTATACCTCGGATTTGCTCTGAGCTCTTTTATATGCGGATATTTCGTAAATGAATACGGATATTTTTACGGCTTCTCCTTAGGAAGCTTAACGTGTCTGCTTGGAGCTTTTATTTTTATAGCATCATTTTTCAACAGATAACCAAATTTTTTAAGTTTTTGTAGAAGATTTTTATATTTCAGAATTTTTCCAAATTCCGGAACCTATAAATCTCTTTTCAAAATCTTCTTTGTCCAAATTACCATATTTTATTTCTTTACCGTGCCTTGGTATAAAAACACGATAGTTTCTATTCTTAGTTCCTACAAAAAAATCGCTTAAATCTCTACATGAATTCAATTCATCTTCACAAACCGCTGGATAAAAGTATGTTGTTCTTATATCCTTCTTTATATATTCCCCCTATCTTCCTGTAATCTTCGCTACTTGGCTGATCATATAAAGCCCTTGTTAAATTCGCTGTTATCGCTCCCCAAATTGCTCTCCCAGTTATGTAATATCTCGTTGTCTTCAATATTCCTATCTGCTTGTAGCCTATGTGAATAGGAGCTTCTGCTCTAAACACAATTTTATAGCATTTCCAAGTCACTTCAATCACCAAAACTCTTCATAACAACTTTAACGATAAATTTAGCATCTTCTATTGCTTTTTTTGCATCTTCTTTATCATACTCTTCAAGGGGTATAAAATCCTCAGCTCCATAAAAGCTTAGCGCTCTTTCTTTTCTTAAACGTTTAGATATCCTTTTTATTTTGTCTAAATTCTCTTTGATTTCTTTTGGGAGAATATCCTTATATTTTTCGAGTATTTTCCCAACATCGTGTAGCTTTGGAACTTCAACACCTAAATTCCTAAGAACGGCTTTTAGAGACAGTTCAACAATTTCTTGAGCTTCTCTTACGACATCTGGATAATCGCCTTTTTCGTAAAATATTTCTAACACTTCAAGCCTTATTTTAGCCCTTTTTAAATAGTCTCTTGCAAGCTTATCCAAGCTTTACTCCTCCAACAAATCTTCCTTTCTTTATTACCCAAATCCAAGTATCATCTACTTTTTCTTTGTAGCTCCCCCACTCCTTCATTTTTTCCTCAACTTTTTTAAGCAGTTCTTTCATAAAGTTTTCCTTATCATATATAATTATGCACGATTGTGTCATGTCCAAGTATATCGGATTGAAATAGCTTGCTTCTTCTTTTGTTAAGATTATAGGAGAGATTTCGGAACTTATCCCTTTTTCAAAAAGCTCTAAAGCTATATCCTCCAGAGGAATTTCCACATTTTCTACGAAATCTTCTATTCTTTCTCTCATTTTTCCAGCTCTTTCAAGAACAATCAGAATATCTATGTCAGATTTTGGTTTGTTTTCTTTTCTCGCATAAGAGCCGAAAATAACAATAGAAACAAGATTATCTTTGTAATGATCCTTTATCCTTTCTATTAGCTTTTTTATGTATTCCTCCTGCAGCTTAGAGTAAAATTTCATTTTCATAATATTCTAAGCTCATTCTTAACCTCTTTAACAAAAATCTCAACCTCTTTTTGCAGACAATATGAATACATATAGCCCTCAACATGTCTTTTTCTAAACACATCACTGCTTTCTTAGGCAGTTCTGATTATATTTTTATGCCCATTCTTTTAACTTCTTCGATGAAGGAAGAACCTAAATTGAAGATTTCTTTTGGATATGTTATGGCTGATATAACGATCCCATATTTTAGCAAGAATTTTAAGCACAGCTTTGAGATTTTGTTTTCCTCTTCAATAGTGGGCTTTTCTTTTACGATTATAAGAACATCTACATCAGATTCTTGAGTAAAATCTCCTTTCGCATAAGAACCAAAGAGTATAACATCTTCCAACTTATTTTTCAAGATTTTTGTCAGTTCCTGCTTGAATTCATTAAGGATAGCAACAATTTTGTTAGCCATTATCGTTCTTATGTTACTCTAAATTTTTGGGAATTTTACTTTTTCTATCCAAGAATCTATGTCATCGAAAATAATTCTTGCATATTCTAAGACTTTATTGTAAAGGTCTTCGGCATCGTCTTTTTCTACTGGTGAAAGACCATGAGCCAAAATTGAACTGTTTCTCTTGCTAATTAAATCATGCAGTTTTTTATCTTCTTTGAATTTTATTCCTATTTCTTCATTTAAATCTTTTAAAAGCTCATACGTTCCATGCAAGCCTAATTTTACATTTCCTTTTTCATCAACAAATTTCTCATATTTTTCTCTCAATTCTTCTTCTGGGAGTATAGAAATTAAATCGGCTAAAACTTCTATTTGCCCGTATCTCTTTTTAAGGACAATGTTTCCGATAAATTCTATTGAACGATAGAGTCTTGCTACTGCATCGTCATATTTACCTTCTTCAATCCTCCTCTTAGCGTTGCATATAATATCAGCCAGCAATAATTTATCTCTGAGCATTTCATCTTTTGTATTTAATAGTGTTCCTAAAAATTCCTTGTTTTTATTTATTTGAGAAACATCACATAAGATATCTTCTATATCAGAACCTTTAATGTTTTTCATAAGGTTGTAGGCTTCTTCGTGCCTAAATAGATCCCAGAAATAATAGAATTTTATAATGTTCTCAAAGACATCTATTTTGAATTCTTTTATAAGTCTATCATCCAGTTTGCTTTTTATGTCTTCGATTAATTTTAGACAATCGTAAAATTGATAGTTATTGAACATTTCTTTGATGATATTCTTTTTCATATCTGATGTAACCCTTACTGGAGATGGAATTGTATATACACGTTCCGTTCCTGGAATAACTCTTCCAGTTTCAGGATCTCTTTCTCCGGTAACGTATATTAAACCATCAACTTCTTCGACTATTCCAGCAAGTATAAGTCCTCCAGTCATAGCTTTTGTTCCGCTTGTAAAGTCTATAAAAATCTCTTTATATTTGTTTTTTAATTCTAAAATAGATTTTTTAGAAATTTCATAACACTCTTCAGCATCATTTTCATTTTTTATTAATTTTTGCTCATATTTTATTTCTAATCCAAATTTTTCTTTAAGAATATTTTTTACTTTTTCGACAGTTCCCTTACTCTTTTCTGTAACTAAAAATACGACAAAATCTGGTCTTCTATCGTTAATAGATACAGAAATACCGTGTTCTACTCCCTTACCAGTCCCTACGGTTATTACCATTGCCCTCATTTTTACTCACTATTAATTTTTATGATTTCTCCAACTTTATATTTTACGCTGTGGGATTCTACTACTACAGCTCCACCCAATCTTGGATCGTATGTTGCTATAAATTTAGTTGGATGGTAATAGTGAACCAAAAAGCAGTAGAGCCATATTGGACCACGACCACTTAGTATTACTCCCTTGGTTGGATCTATTTCCGGTGGCTTTAAATTTTTAAGTATATCTGGCTCTATAGTATCGTTAAGTTCAAAGTGTATGAGCGTATATTCCTTTTTTTCTGTGATTTTGAAGTTTATCATTATATATTCACCTAAATTTTCTTTATATTTAAGTCTTTTATTAATTCTTCAACATTTTTTGGATATTCCCTACCTATTAATGCAGAAATTAATGGTGATTTAATTCTGTTAAGTAAATATTTTCCATCTTCATTTATTTTTATTTTTTCATCATTTTTCTCTATACACCAACCGCTCATTATATTTATATAATCCCTTCTAAAAGTTCTTAAATTGAAATTTTCAAATAATATAGGTTGTTTACCCTTTAATCTGCTTAAAAGCTCTTCGTCTTTTATAAAATCGCCAATATTATTTAATTCCTCAAGAATATAGAAGAATCTCCCATCAAAAGTCGTTTTAAATACATTTATCCTTTTAAAGTAAAACTCATTTTTATTCCTACTAAAAGGTTTGAGATATTTTCCATCTTCTTTCATGTTTGCTACAAATGTGTAATACATTACTGGAATAAGACCACTTAAATAAGCCACTTGCACTAAAGCTGAGTTTAATATATTTGTTCCACCTGTTAGATTTGCCCATATATGTTTTCCTACCTCTCCTCGTGGATGAAATTTTAATAAAGCTTTTGTAACAGCTTCAAAACATTCGTCAAAATTGTTTACATCAACAATGCATAAATATATCTCCACATCTTTAAATTCTCTATGAATAAATTCTTTTACAATTTTTACGGAATTATTTAGTTTTTCTGCCCAATTGCACTGAACCTTTCTTTTCATATATTCATTATCAACAGAATAAAAAGCTTTTTCTTTTCCACTTGCTATTTCTTCAGATGTAAATATAACTACTTTTTCGACAATTTTTCCATATTCTTCTTTTTTATTTCCATATTCATTTTTAAGATAACTTAGAGCACATGTCACGGCACCTGGAGATTTTCCCAAACCTGCAAAATGAACGACACCCATTTATTTCACCTCAAAGTATCCGTAGCCAGCCGATGTTTTTGCACCGATGCCAATTTTTTTGACTGCTTCTTTTAATAGTTTTATCGCTTTCTCTGCAAGCTTTTGATTTTTGGATGCAACAGCAAATCTAAATTTGGTTCCTTTTTCAACTGCTAAGAAGAATATAGGATTTGGATTCATCCAGTCGCCTGGCGGAGTTTTACTGCTCTTATCTTGATAATAATCCCTATAGTGCACATTCATTACATCAAGAACTACAAAATCTCTATCTCTATCATCTAAAACTGGTGGGGTATCAAAGAATATAACTTTTCCTCTTTGTTTTTGTGTGCCAAAAATTTTAATCACATCTTTAAATGTTATTTCATTTACCTTAATTCCTAAATCTTCACCATTTTCAAGAGCTTTATCTACCTCCTTAATAGCAATTTCATAAGATACATCTCTTTGTTTTTGATATTCTTTGGCAAACTTTTGTATTGTCCAATGCCTCGTAACACCTTTCACTGCACTTCCTGGAATGTAAGGGATTGAGTAATTTCTGTGGAAAAGTAAAGAGGTTTCATAAACACTTGCGGCACCTAAATTTATAACGAGGCGCCAATTGAGAGGCAAGCCTGAATTCTCGTCAGGTAAGTATTTAATGTAATAACCCATTCGTTTGAGGTTGTTAAATAGATTATTTACTCTTTTTTCATAGCGTTTATATTCATTTAATGGAAAAAATTCAAAAGATAAACTTTTTCTAACATTTTCTGTCATTTTTTCTCTGAATTTCTTTCCAGAAGGATTGGGATTTTCTAATAATCTTTTTGCTTCCTGAGGATTATTATAAATAATTCTTAAAAGAGCTACTTGAACCTCTGGGCTACATTTCAGCTCATTATTTTCCTTCCACCATAATACATATTTATCGAAAAACAGTCCAAGGTTTAGATCTTTAGTTCTTAAAGCACTAGCTACAACATCAATTACATTTTTTGATAAATCCTTGGAAAGAAAAAAACCTTTCATGTTCCCTCCTCCTTATCTCTTAGCTCTGCTTCAGCAAATCTTTTCATCCAATTTAAAAGAGCGATTATTTCTTTAGTAACCTGAAAAACTTCGATAGATGATGTATTTTCATCAATTATCCAGTTTAGAATGTCTTTATTTTGTTTAAATTTTTTATTGAACCAACCGTTTATATGGTCATAGAGCAGCTTATATGCTTTTTTATCATCACCTAATTTTTGAAAAGCCTCTCTTTCTGGATCTTGTATGTCACTTCGTTTTAATTTATCTAAGTGTTTTTTGAATTCTGCCTCAAATTTTGATTTATAAAAGGCTAATGTATTTCCCAAGCCGTTTACTTGAATATACGTTGAGGCTTTTTTGACATACGATTTGTATTTATCTTCGAGATTAATGTCCCCCTTCACTTCCTGAATGCATCCCCAAGCATATCTTGCCCTTTCCTGTTCAAGACTTCTTAGCATGGTTATTCCCTCCTTCAACAAGCTTAATGCTTGCAAAACCTTTTCCAATGGTTTCATCTCCGCCTATATGTATTATTTTTTCGCTGTAATTTTCTTTAAAGATAGTCTCTATCTGCTCTGAAAACTCTTTTTTGTTTTTTAATTTTTCTTTTAAGTCTTTCCTCAAATTTTCTAAATCTATCTCCTTTGTTCTATTTGGAATTAGAATTAAAGAATACATTATGGTATCTGCTGGTAAATATTCCTCCGTCCACAACGCACCTGTTTTTACAGTTCCTTTTTCTGGATCTATTCTAATCCTTGTAACAACTTCTGTTGTAAGTGAAACCAAATCTCTGAAAACGTTGTTGGAGACGACTATCAAATCTTTTTGGAGTTTTTCCCTAAGTTCTTTGTATGCATTGTTGTTTGGCAATGCCTCTACTATATTTTTTGCAATTTTATTTACATTTCCATCTTCACAGCATTTTAGCTGTAAATCTTCTATATAAACATGTTTATCTGTTACATAAGAATTTTTACAAACTTTAGCCTCTTCATCACTTGTAGGTTCTGGAATTTCCCAATCAACAGAAATTTTTGCAACATTTAGATCTCTTTTGTATCTATCTAAAACTAAAGGACAGGTTATCCATCCAAAAACCCCTTTTAGAGTTCTAACGGGAAATGCAAGAATTTTTGCATCTGTTACTGATATGCCTCCAATACCTTCTTCTGTGCCAAATATTTGGCCGCAAAGAGGACATACTTCATTACCCTCTTTATCTGGACAATTTTCGCATTCATCGCTCAATGCTATAACACTATTCTTTTTTGCACACTTAGGTGCATTTCTCAGTACTCCTTTCAATGAGGAACCTTGAATTATTGGAAATTCTGTGTGCCTTTCTCTCTGTATCGGTAAATCAACCGCTCCTAACGTTGCTCCACTTCCAGCATGTATTGGAGTCTCCGCATAGATATACATAACCAAGGTTCTACCAAACATTTCTACCACCTTCCTATAAATGCACACCTCATATCTATGTTATTATTTAAAATTCTTATGGGGATATCAATATCTTCTTTAATTTTTCCTTTAAATTTATAATAATAAACAGCACCAGCGTTTACCCATCTTCTAAGCGACTTTTCTAAGTTTTTTGCAAAATCATAACCTCCTACATATATAGGCTTTCCCGGCAAGCATGCCACCATTTTTAAGTCTTTTATTTCAAGTTTGTTCTCAAGCACTTTTTCATCTGGTTTGTATCCTCCAAAATATGAAGGTGCTGCAAGATATAGCTTGAATTTTCCATCTTCATTTATTTTTTTAATTATACCTTTTAAATCTAATTCATCCTCAATATTGATATCTTCTATTTTCCTAAAAATAGCCCCTCTTCCTTCTCCACCAAGCCTAATTAAGTCACAATCTTTGACAAAATCGTCTATATCACCGTTATACCATAAAACAAAACCCCAGTTTTCTAAGAGTCTTAGAAATTCAGCTGCATATAAATGTCCCTCTATCGTCTGCTTTTTAACTTTATCTAATTTTATTCCTACCCTAATCTCCTTAGTATATGGCTTTTCTTTGATTTCTGGAACTCCTCCGTAAAGATATTTTTTTAATCCTTTTAGATCAATATATCCGTCTATAGGTTTTACTTTTGAATACTTCGGTGAGATGAGGACTTTTAATTCTTCTAAAAATTTAACTTTAACTATATCCCCGTTTTTCTTGTTTTCCTTAACTATATCATTAGGAACTGGGAAATATTCTTTTTCTTTTTTTGAAAAGAAAACGCCCAAAACGTTGAATCTTGACTTTAAGTTAAGAGGAGTATAGCCAACTATTTCCAGCATTCTTTTAAGCATAGAGTCATTTTTTATTTTTTCTTCAACAATTTTTCTTAATTCATTTAAACTTTTCTCAATATCATCTACTGTTTCATTCTTTCTTTTTTTTCTTTGAAAATCACTTAAACTGTAATTTTTCTGTAAACAAAAATCAGAAAATATTTTTGATTTTATAGCACCTTCAAATGTTTGAGGTAATATTAAGCCCAGTTTAGCTATGTGCGATTCTCTCGCTATAAAAGGTCTCTCACTTCTGAACATGAAAACATCTAAAGGTTCTATAAAAAGTCTTTTCATATTTCCCCACCTCTGTAGGCATCGTAAAGAATTTTAAGCGATATTCCTATATCTTTTAACGGTAAGTCTTTTTCAAGATATTTACCGAGTAAATTGCAGAACACTTCTCTATGCAATTTTTCAATTTCATCTTTTTTAAGCCTATTCTTGTAATTTCTTCTCTTTAAAAGTCTCTTAATTTCTGCTTTTAGCATGCTTATAAATGGTTCTTCCCATTTATCATCATTCTTCTTTAGACGTTCAATAATATCAATAAGATCATAGATAAATCTGTGAGAAAGTTTTCTTTTCTTTTCTTCTTTTGGACTTAACGCATCTATTATTTGATCAAAAAATTCTTTAAATTCCCATTTTCCACCAGCCGTTAAAATCTCGCCAGAACGCTTTATGAAAGTCATGCAGAATGCATTTCTTTCATACTCATTTTTAGCTTTTTTCTCAGCTTCTCTAACTCTTTCCATGGCATCATACAATGGCCACTTGTAGTGAGCAAAAACTATGCCAGCACTCATGCTTGCTCTATTCCCAAGGCCTATCATTCCTACTCTCTCATCATGGATTCCAATTTTTTGGAGATCTTCTTTTGTATAAAAATCTTTCTTGAAATACTCTTGAATTTCATAAGCTGCATCAAGAACTTTATCTGCAGGGAATAAAGCTAAAACATCATCTCCACCCGCATATACAAGAAAACCTTTATATTTTTCAACAATCTTCGGAACAACATGAAGTGAGAAGTCTTTCATTGCTCTGCTTATCGCTATATGGTGAGAAGGTGTAAGGATTCTTTCTGTTTCCTTTATAGCAGGCTTATATTTAACAACTTCATTTTTAAATTCATCGTGCAGATAATTATCAAAGTTTAAAAGCTTTTCCCCAGATAAAGTTTTTCCTATTTCATCTCCATCCATCATTAAAATTGCGTAGTATTTATTCGGTTTGCCATATTTTTCATATAAATTTTTAAGATAATTCTTTGCTTCCTCCTCATCGGAATACAATTTTTTCGCCCAGTTTTCTAAATATATATTTTCTATGTCAAGTTTTAATATTCCTTTTAAATTTTCATGTTTCTTTATATGCTCTTCAGCTTTTTCAATAAAGTCTCTTGCCGCAATATGAACAACAGATTCAGATTTTGGTGGCTTATCTCCAAAAATTTTTTCGAAAACACTTTTTGCTCGGTATCCATACAATCTCTTAGTTAAACAAACAGCACATAACCTCTCGTTTTCTTTGAGGATATCTTTATTTAATTTTGCTTCTTTCCAACCATTGTTCCAATAATAATAAATTTCTTTTCTTTCAATTACCGCATTTCTTCTTCCACACATCAAGCATTTTTTTCCTGTTATGGGTTTTTCTTCCCAAGCATTCCAGAACCTTGATTTCTGAGCTAAAGATATGCCAAGAATTTCATAGGTTAGCGAATAAAAGTGTGCTTCATTAGGATTATTTATTAATTCTAACCATCTCTCTTGTATATCCTTCAAATCTTCTGGCAAATCATCTTTTATATTATTAAATTTATTTTGGTCAAAAAATTTAATATATGCACAGGTTACTTCAACAGCTTTTTCTATCTGCTTATTCCAAATATTTACATCTATATCTATATGCATTTCTTTAAGAATTTCTCTCGCTTTATTGCTAATTTCTTTCCATTCGTTCATTATGCTTTTCTTTATTTCTCTACATAGTCCTTCAGCTTCTGAATATTTAGCAAAGGCTAAAAAAACATTTGGTATATTTGCTATCAACAATCTTTTCCCTAAATCATCTTTATTAACGAACTCAGAAAACTCATAGAAATCTACTAAGGGATTTCCTCTAAGCTGAGGATATATTATGGTATCGTATCCATATTTATCGGCTATTGCCCTTATTCCAGCAAAAATTATCGTTGAATATATATGGCTACCAGCCCATAAATCGCTTAGCTTCCTTGCATGGGAAATAAACTCTTGCACAGCTGGAAGCTTAACAGCAATTAGGCTAAGCTCGTCTAAGAAAGGAAAAACCGCACTTGAAACGTCTAAGTGATCCCAAATACTGTGGTCTGGTATCCTTGTATCTGCTGGAAGGAAGTATGCATGAGAATACTCCTCTGGCAGAAATCTCCAAAGTATAAGGAAAACTTTCTTATAATCCTTATCTTTCAGCTTATATTTATCTATAAATTTCTTCATTTCTTTCTTGTTAAAACCATATTTTTCCACAGTTTTTCCATAGTCCTTAATATATTCAATGTATTTCTTTATTTCTCTTAAATCGTTTACTTTTCCAGAAAGAGTATGTTTAAAAACTACTTTCTTATCTTTAAAATATATTGGATAACTCCATAGCTCTTGTGGTAAGTCTAATCTTTGCATTGCGGATGATATAGTATCAGCTTTATGAATATTATTAAAAGCTCTTAATTTACTTCTCCTAAGCCTTTCAGCATCTTCTTTAAATCCAATTTCGTACCATAACTCTGATGCTCTTTCTATATGATCCATATAACCCAATATCAAAGCTTTATCTGGAGGATCATGTAGAAAAGCTTTGATTTTGTTTTTCCAACGTTCATTCATATCGTTATCCACCTCCCAGATAACCGATTAAGGAAGTCCTCAAGATAGCTATATGATGGAATATTTACATCAGCTTTTATGTTAGGATTTCTTATATCAGAAATTCTTAACCTATTTTCTGGGAGAAATAGTGACTTAAATAGCTGTAATCCGATAGCAAATTGATTATTATCTAATTTCCATATCTTTATGTGTAGAGGTGATGCTCGTCTGTCATGTCTTATACCTTTTACCATAGCTTTTGGTCTATCTGGAAGGGATTGAAACTGAAACTGATGAGGCAGACCAAAAATTGATCCTTGAGGTGTTGATGGAGAACCTTTAGTATAAATACTTTTTACAGAGTGATAATCTTTTGTAACCCAGTATGAAAAAGTTCCTCTTCGAGTATGGCGTGTATGTCTTGCAGATGGATTACCTCTATCTTCTCTATATTCCCTTATTTTCTCACCGATATAATTGATTGCATCAATTGCAGAATTATGTGTGTTACTTAAAATTTTCATCCTCCAGTAATGAGGAGCAATAATTGAGTATTGAGGAAGAGAGGTGCTTCTCGATATACTCCCGTTCCATCCAAAAATTCTGAGACACTTTTTGAGATTATTTCTAATATATCTCTCTAGCTCGTCTAAACTTTTTGGATTTATAAACTCCATTTCGTCTATTGTTATATCTTTTCTTATTCTTAAACTTCCAAATCCCTTTCTGCTTTTACTTCCTATATTCCCTAAATTTAATAGCAACCACAAAGCAGCTATTACCTTTTTCTTATCTTCATTAGATATTGAGCGTTTAAAGATGACATGTAATTTAAATTGGCTTCCTAAATCTATATACGGTCTGTCGGATGCACCATAAGAGAGATATTTTATTCCTCTTCCTCTAATATTCTGAAAAGTTGATATCTTTAAGCTTATTGGAAAAATTTTTAGAGATACTTTACTTTGATTTTTTGTACTACCCCAAATTTTTTCTTCCTCTTCTTTAACACTTTTTAAATTTAAATCTCCCGTAGAGAATTTAACACCCCCCATTATTGCCCTAAACCACCACCTTAGCAATCCTCTCAAACTCGGAGTTCGTAAACCCTCATTTTCTATATATCTTTGATCTGCACCAGCAATAAATAAGGGAGTTATATTTTCAATTTCTAATGTTACCTCTTCCATAGCACAATAACCTCCTATAAGTCTATACTTGCACATCAAAGTATAAAAATTTTACTTTTAAATTATTAAACAAATTCAAATTAATTATAAATAAATGATAAAAATGGGTTTAAAATTAAAAATATAATATCAATATTCCCTCTCTATCAGGAACTCTGCAAGCGTTTTTATCTTCTCTATGGGTTCGTTTTTTATTCCGGTTTTTTCAAGCTCCTCTAATGCAATTTTCTTGAATTTTTCTGCCTCCTTTTTGCAGACTTCTAATATGTTGAGTTCATTTAAAATATTTAGGACTTTTTCAATGTCCTCCTCGCTCAGCTTCTCTTTTCTGTATATCTCCACTATCTCATCTCTTCTATCACTTTCGAAAACGCATACAATCGGCATGCTCTTCTTCTTGTTCCTTATGTCGCTTGCAACCGGCTTACCAGTTTTTTCCTCCTTTCCCCATATACCTATTATATCGTCAACTATCTGGAACGCCAACCCAATATTCCTTCCAAAGCTTGAGAAGCGATTTACTATTTCCTCATCATCCGTAGCGAGTATTGCACCTATTTTGCAAGAGGCTTCTATAAGGGAGGCTGTCTTTTTATATATCATCTCCATATACTCCTGCATCGTTATTGTATCTCTATCCTGAAAGCTCATGTCGAGGAATTGACCCTCGCAGAGGTTCATTACAGCGTTGTTGAGAATTTCAAGGACGTCGAGAATCTTATCGCTGCTCACATACCTCTCCCTAAGCTTTAAAGCTGCTATGTTTGCGAGGACGTGCATTCCATCTCCAGCGTTTATTGCATGGGGAATTCCAAAAAGCTTCCATACAGTAGGTCTGTGCCTCCTCTCTTCGTCCATATCCTCAATATCGTCGTGAATCAAGCTGAAGTTGTGTATGAGCTCTATGGCTACAGCCGCTGGAAGGGCTTTATCGTAAACCCCAGCTATTGAACTGTAAACGAGCAAGCATAATGTAGGTCGAAACCTCTTTCCCCTATACTGCTCCACCTTTCTTAAATTCTCGTCGAGCCAGCCGAGGTGATACCTCATCATGTCGTAGAGCAGATATCTCCTGTTCTCAAAAAGCTTCTCCATTTCCTTATCAACAACCTCAGCATATTCTTTAAGGATATCCTCAGCCCTCAAACTACTTCCTCCAGAAGTCTATAAGAGTTTTCTGCTTTCTTTCTTCCACGTGCTCATCTCCAAATACGACCTTGCCGTATCTGCCACCGCCACCTTCTATTACCTTAAATAACCCATGCCTAAAATATTTTACCCCTTCGGCAATTCTTCCATCGCTCACCTTTGCTATGTCGTCTATATCCGCATCAACAAGAACCTTGATTTCGCTTCCAAAATGCTCAACAAGGCTGTGCCATAGGCTCTTTACTCTATATGAGTAAACACTCTTAACGTTTATAACTATTGAGATTATCTCGGCTAAAGGAACTATTCTCAAATACCTCGGTCTGTGCTTGGGCTTCTTAGGCTTCTCGTATGTGGCAAGCTCGTTTATCCTGTCAATGACACCCTTTTTTATTCTCCCCCCGCAGAGCTTGCACCTAAATTTAAGCCTCTCAGCGGCATCTATGCTATACTTATGGTAGCACCTCGTGCAAGCGGTTCTGTGGTATTTTCCGAGCCTCGGATCAAGCCCAACGTTCAGGATTACTCTATTTCCTCCTCTTCTCTCAAAAGCTTTTCTTATGTTTTCAAAATCAAGCTCTTCAAGAAGAATTCTGTTGAACTCCCTTCCAAGCCTGTGAGGCTGAGGGGAATGTGCATCTGAGTTGCTTAAAAAGGTTATATTTTCGAGCTCCTTTATTCTGTCGGCAAGATCGCTATCCGCACTTAATCCGAGCTCAAGGAAGTCAACATCTAAGCTGCCGTAGCACTCTCTAAGGCTATTGAACTCCTTGTATATGCTTGTCCAGGGAACAAAAGCATGGCTTGGACCTATTAAGCCGTTTACATCTCTAACAGCATCGAGGATTTCTGCACCACTTAGATTTAGCCTTGGTCTTCCGTCGTTGAGATTTCCATATCTTGAAAAGTAGCTCCTGAGCTCCTCAACAGAATCGAAGTCTGGGAGAAGGATAAGGTGGTGAACCCTGTTCTCATCTTCTACCTCGGTTGAAAGAACGAACTTGCAGGAATCGTATTCATATATCCCGTAGCTGAATTCCCTGAGCTTGACCTTAACCTCCTTCAGCCATGTTTTATGAAGAATATCCCCGGTGGCAACCAAGTCTAAGCCCTTAACCTTGGAATACCTCGCAATATTCTCAACATTCATCTCCTTTGAAACTCCGCCAGAAAATCTGCTGTGTATGTGAAGATCGCAGTCAATTTTCAGCATTATCTGCACCTTCGTCGTTAAGCTCCGAGATTTTTTCCAAGATCTTCTCTACGTCTATGTGCTCAAGAACGGTAGCACCGCTTGCCACTCTGTGCCCACCGCCGCCGAACTTTAAAGCCAAGCTTAAGACGTCTTTATTCGTATGAGTTCTGAACTCAAGCTTTGTCATGCTCTTGTTCTTAAAAACCTTATAAGTCATTACGCATATATAGTCAAAGGGAGCTTCTTCATGCTCCTTCAGCTTGTTTGTAATATAGTATATGGGCAAATCTGTTATTGTCTTTAAAACAGCCACCTTCCTCCCGTTTACATCAAAAATCTTAACATCCTTTATCCTTTCGTCAAGCTCCTTGAGCCACGTTCTGTATTTCTCGACGAGCTCCTTATATTCCTCCTTGTTCTTAACTCCGTCGAGACCCTCTAAGGCAAGCTCCTTTGCGAGCTTCCTCAAGTTGAATGCAAGCTGAACTCCGCTGAACTCCTTCTTTATAGAGCCGATTAAATTTCTGAAGAACTCCGCATCCTCACTTTGAACGTTGTTCTTGTCTATCTCGTTTGCTATGTCAACGAGCTGTGATTCTATTCCAAAATACTCAGCCACAACCTTGCTCGCACTCTCGCTGTCGCTGTCGAAGTATATTTCCACATTCTTTGGAACTTCGAAGTCTATTTTCCAGATGTGATGATCTATCCAAACCGCTTTGTCGTATATTGCACTCGCATAGACACTCTGCCGGTTACCGCTCAGATCAACTATATAAACTATATCGAGAACGCTTTTGCCAGAGATAGATGAGCATATAGTATCTCTAAGCCTTGCCGGAGATGTGAAGTATATATATGCTTTCTGCTCTCCGAGAACTCTCAGTATGAGGCTTGCAGAAATTACGCCATCTGCATCTCCGTGTGCTATTATTGTTGGCATGTATATTATTTAACACAAAAAAATAAATATAATTATTTCCAAAAGTTCCCTCTGTAGAACCCTAAGGATGGGCAGCCCAAGCACCTCTCAGCCTTGTAGTATGAGCAGTCGCCGCAGTTTCCGTTTGAGCCGCATGGAGCATGTTCCGTTTTTTCAAAGCTCATTTTTACTGGCAGAACAAAGCTCATTGCTGGCGTTATAATTATGTTTATCTCAACATCATCAACGTTAGGATCGTTTCTCAGATGAACGTCAACTATGCTGTCTATTGTAGAGATATCTTCGCTCATGAAGAAGAGGCAGAGATTGTTCTTTCCAGAGGTTATAAGACCATTTATGAAGTATGGGCAGTTCTTAAACTTTTCCACGATTTCAGCAGTGTTCTTTGCGGTAAGCTCGACCTTTGCCAAATAAAGCCCAACTCTTTTAAAGTCCATGCCTACAACGAAAGAAATAGCACCCTTTTGCTTCAGTTTTTTGAGTCTAACACCAACGGATGGCTGACTAATCCCTATTTTTTCCGCTATTTCGCTCTGACTCATCTCTGGATTCTCTACGAGGAGTGATATTATCTGTCTATCCTTCTCGTCGAGCTCAAGGTTCTCCTTTGGCATACTAAACCCACCTATAAATTATAACTGATTATACAATGCTGTTTCATATTTATAAATTTTTTTATTGATATAGTAATAATTGTTTCATGCATGACAAACAATGGTATCCCATATATTATCATGCCCATTCAGCAAGCCTAATAAAACATAACGTATTGACGAAAATTAGAAAACGTCTAAAATTCCAAGAAAAATTCCAAAAAATGCTGCAAGTGCTGCTAATATAATCTTTATATGAAGTGTATAGCAGATATAGCTTTCGCCATCTGCCCTTAGGTTGTAGAGCTCTATATAGGGTATGATAGTCCTTCTATACCATCCCAAAACTTTGCACTTCCTTCCTATAAGTCTCTCTACGTGCTCAACTGCAAAAATCCATTTAAATATAAAGATGATGTCCTCTGAAATGGTATTCTCCTACCAATCTATTATCTTAACGGGCATTTCCCTAACCGGATGCACATCTGCACTTCTTCTCGTATCTAATTATCAATTCATTTTTATCAGCCATCCTTGGAATCCCCTCGTTAGAACGATTCTTGTGTTTCCCCTAAAGTGTCCGTATGTGAATGCGTTTGGATGGTCGTCCTCGATTATACCCTTTCTTGGAATTTTAAATCTGTATATCCACCTAATTTTAAAAAATTTATCTATAAGTATTGGCGAAATTAAATATTCAAGAAAGACAAATAAAATCCCGAGGGGAAGGGCGATGATGTAGTCTATTTTGAAGTAATATGCGAGTGCCAAGAGGAAGGCAAACACAACCGCAAACAGCCATGTCAGTATAGCTATGGAGTGAACTAAAAGAATGTTGACTTTCATGCTATTTTGTTCTCTTGGAGCTCCAAGATAAATCTTATGATGCTGCAAAGCTTAGGAAATGTTATTAAGCCCGCGGGTATATATTAGAAGTATGGTAAGGGTTAGGCTGCTGAGCTGGCACAACGACCCAAGCTTCGTTGCAAGAAGTGCGAGAGTAAGCGGAGTTGGCAAGGTTAAATGCGAAAAATGCAAAGGAGCTGGAAGGATAAACGGAGAAATTTGCAAAGATTGCAATGGGGAAGGTAAGAGGGAGCCTACGGATAAGGAAATCGTTGAGATGATAGTTCTAAACGACTACAGCTCCGCACTTGAGCACATAGTTATGAGCTTTGAGATAACGGAGCTGAGCAAGGGAAACGCATGCGAGTTCCTTGAGCACAGGATAGCGAGCCACACTGGAAGAAGCACGAGGTATCACAAGGAGATAGGCTTTGGTTTCGTAATACCGCCGAAAATAAGAAAAATTATGGAAAAGTATGGAATAAAGGACTACACAGAAATTGATAAAGCCTCGGGAGAAGATAAGGAAATTTTAAGGCTGTTCTTCGACGAAATGCTTAAGAGCAGAGAGGTTTACGAGAGGCTCGTTGAGATAATCGGCAAAGAAAATGCGAGATACGTTTTGCCCTTCGCAGCTCACACGGCTTATATATGGACTATAAACATGAGAAGCCTTATAAACTTCTTGGGTTTGAGGCTATGCGTTAGAGCGAGTCCGGAGATGCAGGAGTTCGCAAAGAAGGTTTACAAGGAAGTTTACAAGGTATTTCCAGAGATTCTCGAGCACGTGTGGTGCAGAGGGTTTAACCTTGGTGCATGTCCGGAAAACGAGGTTAGGGATTCCCCTCAAGCTAAGGACTGCCCGTTCAAGAATCCGAATTCAAAGCTCTTCATACCAACGAAAAAGCAGGTGTTTAGAGGAATTGGTGCAAAATTCGATTTTGATGAATTTAGGAAGTTAAGGGAGAAAATTTTATCAGAGGTTTAAAATGGAGAAGAATAAGAAGGGATTTGAAATACTTCCAAATGTAGAGATAGATGTAAAGGGATCTCATAGAGTTAAAAAGATTATTTTTGAATTTTTATCTAAAAAAGACAGAGCATCTTTAAATGAGATAATAGAGCTTGCTGAAAAAGAGGGATTTAGCATCAATCAAGTTAAGTATGCTTTGATATCAATGCTTTCGGATGGAACAATTTTCATGCCGGAGAGGAACCTCTTCTCGATATATAAAAAGGGTAGAGGGGTGTTCAGGATATACGTTGAGAGGGTTTACAGGGGCGGTGCCACCGTTTTAGTTAACGATAGATTCCGTGCAAGGGTTGAGGAAACAGATTCGTGCATAGTTCTTAAGAAGGGTGCAAGACTCGTCGTTAGGGGCTCGCTCGTTAGAGATCGTGTTATGAGGTTAAAAATTTACGATATAGTGGCGTATGAATAGAGTTCTGCTCTTCTACGAGAAGGGCACTGTTGTCGTTAAAGGAAGCGTTGCGGTGCCACATGCAAGGTTCGATGATAGAATAAACGCTTTTAGAGCCCTTGCCATGTATTATAGGGATATCGTTGACTTTCTAAAAAGCTCAAGAATAAGCTTTGTTGACAAAGTTCTTAAAACAAAAAAGCCAAGAATAAAGCATCACGGATATATGCTTAGGGATTATCAAAAAGAATGCGTTGACAGGTGGTTTTTGAGCGGTAAAAGGGGTATAGTTGTTCTCCCCACCGGTGCGGGAAAAACTGTTGTTGCCCTTGAAATTATATACAGGCTTGGGTGCTCAACGCTTGTTGTGGTTCCAACCATCGAGCTTCTTGAGCAGTGGTTTAGAGTGCTTAAAAAGGTGAGCGAAGATGTTGGCAGATATGGCGGCGGTTATAAGGAAATAAAGCCGATCACGGTAATAACATACGACTCCGCCTACTTAAACGTTCAGAATTTTGGGAACAGGTTTGAGCTCGTGATCTTTGATGAGGTGCACCACCTCCCGGCACCGAGCTATGCAACGATAGCTGAGATGCTTGCAAGTCCGTATAGGCTTGGACTTACCGCAACCCTTGAGAGGGAAGACGGCTTGCACGTTGAGCTCTATAGGCTTATTGGCGGTAAGGTTTATGAGGCGAAAATAGAGGAGCTTAAAGGAAGGTATCTGTCGGAGTTTGACATAGAGGTTGTGAGGGTAAGGCTCAGCAGGGAGGAAAAGAAGATATACAACGAGCTCAGGGAAAAATATTTAAAATTTTTAGAGAAGCACGATCTAAAAATGCCGGAGGATTTTGAAAAACTTGTGATGATGTCTGCGAGAAATAAAGAGGCAAGGGAAGCCTTAATTGCGAGAAATAAGGCAAGAAAAATTGCTTTCTGTGCGGAGAGGAAGATGGAGAAGCTTAAGGAGATTTTGAAGAAGCATAGAAATGACAGAATTATTATATTTACGGAGCATAACGATATAGTCTATGAAATATCGAGGAGGTTCCTCATACCCTTTATAACGCATAAAACTAATAAAAATGAAAGAAGGGAGGTTCTTGAAAAATTTAGGAGAGGAATATATAAAGCGATAGTTACATCCAAGGTTCTCGATGAAGGTATAGACGTCCCCGAGGCTAACATCGGTGTTATAATAAGCGGTAGCGGAAGCAGAAGAGAATTTAGGCAGAGATTAGGAAGGATATTGAGGAAAAAAGAAGGTAAGAGGGCGATACTATATGAGATAGTTTCAAGCGGAACGAGCGAAACGTTCACGCACAGAAAGAGGCACAGAGATTAAGATTTTGTTTCCCTTACCACTATGTTTTCGAGCCTGTTCATATCGTCTATGGAGCTGTTGAACTCTTCCGCAAGATTTTTCAGTCTTTCATACTCTCTTCTCCTTACATCATCAACATAGCTCCAGTCAAAGCTCTTTCTAAACTCCCAGTATACCTTTTCAATCTCTTTCAGCAGTATTTTTCTGTATCCATGCAAGCCGGCTATAAAGAAGCTGAAAGATCCAGCTCTCTTTTTCTTTATTATAAAGCTCAATCTTCCTTTATCGTTTAAATCTGCTAATGAATCGTATAAAGCTGTTGCAAACATCTCTATTTTTGTCTTGGGATACATTTTTGCAATATTTTTATACGCCTCCAAACTCTCTTTTTCATGAAACTCTCCTATTTCGTGCCATATATAGCTCTCTATCTCCATGTCCACGATCCTCTCTACATCCTCTATGCTTGTGAGATCTGCATTGTAGTCCTTAAAAGCGAGCTTTAGGGCGTTTTCGAACATTAAGCTTTTTGCCTCCTCGACCTTGCTCCATATATAGAAGCTTGCAACCTCTCTCCTAACGTAGACCTCTCTGCTCTGAAGCATTGCTGTAGGGGCTAAGAGATCTCTTGCAAGCTCCCTCCCGCAGATGTAAACATCCAAGCCCTCTATGTTCTTTGTTTCTATTACCTCAGCCAAGAAGAACGACGGTTTGAGGGAGCCTAAGAAGCCGGCTCCGTATATATAGCCCTTTTCGAGATTCTCATTTATTTCCTTTACATCAAAGGGTTCGTATTCTTTTTTTCCTATTCTTATTTTTTCAAAGTTTTTGCTCATTAGAGAGTTCCAAAGCTTTTCTTTTTCTTTTATCCATGCAGAAACACTATCAAAATCAGCTTTTTCCCAAGGTTTAATTCCTTTTTCCCATTTATAAAGTTCAATAGCCCTTATTATAAAAGTGCAGAGAGATAAAGCCCCCCAGTTGTGAGCGTTTGCTATTTCGCAGTTTCTTTTAACAGCTTCAGCAACGTCTTTTATAGTCATGATATTATAGTTATGTGACTTACGGTTTAATAAATTTATGCTCAAATTACTTTCATGGCTATAAAGTTGAGGGTTTAATTCTGTTCTTTAAATCAAAATCACGCTTGATGGTGAGCTCGAAACCTTTATTTAGCCTTGTGCTAACGGAAACCCTGCACTTATGCAGCTCTACGACACGCTTGACCTACTGTTCTTTATTGCAAAATTATTGCGAGAATGTAGCAGAGCTCTTTCTAAGAGAAAAAATTGTGTAAAGATGAATTAACTTTTTGTTTATAAAAATTAACAGATAATAATTTAAATAATAATATTAAAATATAGGTTATTATGAAAAAATATTTTGTGGTAATGCTTCTAATTTCGATAAGTCTTTCATGCCTGAGAGGGGGTGCAGAAAGTTCTGAACAACTGCCGCATCAGAAAGCTTTTTTCAGCATAAATAATAAAGGGAAATATATTTTTGTAGGAACAGACAGCGGCATTGAAGTTTATAAATTTCAAAACGGAACATTGATTCGTATTTGCTCTAAGGAGTTAAATGCAACCGTGCACGATATAGAAATTTTTAGTGACTATGCTGTATTGTCCCTTGGTAGCAGCGGCATTGCAATAGGGAATATAAGCATGTTTATTGAAAATCCATATAACTACAGCTTCAAAATAATAAATATAAATAACAACATACTTGACGCGGAGATTTATAAAAATTACATACTTGCTGGCGGGTTTATAGGAAATAAGATATATGTTTTTGATTTTGGTGGAAGAAACATTCTAAACATAACAATACCAGAGTATGGGTATGTGAGGAGGATAAAATCTATAGACGATGAAATATATGTGGCTGATTTTACTGGCGGTGTTTATAAGCTGAATATATTTACAGACTACGGATTTTATTTTATGATAACAAAGCATTTTGAAACAAGCGGTGTAGCATATGATGTCGAAAAATTTGATGATAGAAGAATTATTGTTGCATGTTCATTAAAAGGTTTGGATGTTGTTAACAGCGAAAACGGGTCTCTGGAAAAGAATATTCCGGTAAACGGGTATGCAATACTAATAAAGAGATACGGAGATAAGTTCTACATAAGCTTGGCTACTGGAGGACTGCTTGTAATAGATAGGGACATGTTTAAAATCTATAAAACAAAAGGAAATATACTTGACTTTGTAGTTTTAGAAAATAAAACAGCTATAATTGCTGATTATTACCACCTTTCACTTCTTGATTTAACAACGGGGGAGGTGAGGAGTTATGAATGTAAGGTGTAAAATAATAATCATAATAGCATTGGTTGTTTATATCACGATTTTTGGAATATTTTACTATATCGCTAAATCGCAGGAGAAGCAGCTTACAAACGTTTTAAAAGAGCAGGCAAAGGGAATTGCACAGTCAATTAAACTTGTAAGATACTGGGCTGCGGAAAATAGGGAACTTATAGTTCCAGTTCCAGCTAAGCTGACGTATGAACTTGCAGAGCTTTCCAACAAAAAATACAACTACAAAATTGGACTTAAATCGAATAAAATAAGGAATTATAAAAATGCTTTGAGTTCTGAGTTCGACTACAGAAGCTACTATGCATTTATGAATGGAAGAGATGAATACTACATGTTTTCGGATGGAAAATTTATGTATGCGGTTCCGTTGAAGGTAGAGGAGCCATGTTTATACTGTCATATAGATCAGGGGTATCGTGCAGGCGATCTACGAGGCATTCTCGTGGTTGAGCTTCCTATTGATGAAATAGAAAGGCTTAAACAGGAAAATAAGAGAAAAATCTTCCTTTTAGCTCTTTTCTCAGCTCTAATAGTTTCCGCATTTCTATATATACTTCTAAGCAGATTTGTTATTGACCCGGTGTATAAGCTGAAAGATGTTGCGGAGGAAGTTATGAGGGGAAATTATGATGTTAGAATTAAAAAGAAAAGCGAAGATGAGTTTGGCATGGTATTTGAAGCCTTTGATAAAATGGTTAGAGAAATAAAGAAAAGAGAAGATGCTATAGTTAGAGCGGAGAAGCTTGCAACGATAGGGAAGATAACATCGGGAATCTCCCACCAGATAAACAATCCGCTTGCTAACATAATGCTCTACGCCCAGCTTCACAAAATGGAATGCAAGGATAAAAATACAATAAAGGTTCTTGACATAATTGAAAAAGAAGCAGAAAGAATAGCGAAAGTTGTTAGAAGCCTTTTGGAATATGCTAAAGAGAGGAAAATCAAAAAGAAAATAGTAAAGCTGAGCGACGTAATAAACAGTGCATTGGAAATTTTAAGTCCGCTGATGAAGAATATTACTCTCGTAAAAGATTTGAACGACAAAATATATGTGAATGCGGACTTTATAAAGCTCAGAGAAGCTATTTTAAACATTGTAATTAACGCAATAGAAGCTGTTTCTAATAAAAAAGATGCAAAAATCGTTATAAAGACCTATGTTGATGCATCAAACAGCTCGCAGAGGGCAGTGATAGAAGTATCGGACAACGGAATTGGAATTCCGGAGAGCCACTTATCAAAGATTTTTGATCCTTTATTCTCAACGAAAAAAGATGGAACTGGTTTAGGATTGGCTATAACTTACGAAATAATAAAGGATCATGGGGGAAATATTAAGGTTGAAAGCAAGGTTGGTGCGGGAACGAAATTTATAATAGAACTTCCGATGGTGGTATTATGACCAAGAAGATTTTGGTTGTGGAGGACGATCAGAATCTTAGGAATGGGTTGGAGATGCTGCTTAAAACAAGAGGTTATGAAGTAAAGACCGCAGAAAATGGTGCAAAGGCTTTGGATATGCTAAGGAAAGAGGATTTCGATTTAATAATTGCAGACTTAATAATGCCAGAGCTTGACGGCATGGAGCTATTAAGAATTGCAAGGAAGATGTGTCCGCATACAAGTTTCATCGTAATAACGGCTTATGGAACTGTGGAGAGTGCAGTTGAAGCTATGAAGCTTGGTGCATGTGACTATATTCTTAAACCGTTTAAAATAGACGAGGTCTATTCGAAGGTTCTAAAAGCACTTGAGGAGGTAAAAATAAGATCCGAGAGAAGAGTTATTGACGAGTGTTCTTTTAAGTGTCTTTCAAATTCCATAAGAAGGTCTATTATAAGATTTTTATCGAAGAACGAGAAGGCACGCTTCGTGGATATAATGAACGCGGTTAACATTAAAGATTCAGCGAAGCTGAGTTTTCATTTAAAATTTTTAAAGAAGCACGGTGTTATAGATAAAGATGAAACCAAATTTTATTATTTAACATCAAGAGGAAAAATGTTAGCAGAGCTTTTATCATAGTCTCTTTATTTTTATGCTTTTATTCGATATTTAATAAAAAGTTATTTACAAACTTGTAAATGCGGATTTCAAAAAAGAATATAAATAACTTTTATTAAAATTTAAAGTGGGGATGTGGTATGAGATACGGTGTGGTTGTTGTTTCTATGCTCTTGGCTATGGTAGTGATGCTTGGAACAGTAAGTGCAGCAGTTAAGGAACAGTGTAAAACATGTCATAGCGATATGTATGGCTTCTTGCAGGAGGGTAAGCACAAGACTCATGATTGCAGTCTATGCCATGGAGATTCTACAAAGCAGCTGCAGGATCACATGTCAAATCCAAAGAAAACAAAGCCTTCAATAAAACCGCTGGAAGAAGGACCTAAATTCTGTGGGCAGTGTCATGAAAAATACTATGAGCAGTACAAAGATATAAACTGGAAGTCTATTGCAAAAATTGAGAAGGCTAGCCCAGTAGGTAGAGCACCAGCATTTGATCTATTACTCCACAGATACGGATTCGTGTTCGAGCATGCTGAGCCAAGAAGCCATGTATTCATGCTACTCGATCATGTGATCGTTGACAGGGGTTACAAAGGAAGATTTAGACTTAAGGACTACAGTCTATTTGTTCCGCCAGAAGGATGGGACGGTGACATAACACCGCTAATTGTTGATACAAAGAAGAACAATCCTTACAGTGGTAGAGCTGATGTGAAGGGTCTGAAACCATGGGTCGCTGGAGCTGGGAGCACTATATGTCTGCAGTGTAAGACAACTGATATGGTAGTTGGCTGGGAAACGATAAGCAAAGGTGGAAACAAGACCGGTTATGCAAAGTTCATGAGGTGGGGTAATGCAAAAACCGCGGAGCTTATAGCAGCGGGTAAGATAAAGAGATCTCTAAACTGCGTCCACTGCCACGATCCACACATGACAAAGATGAGAGTTATAAGAGATGCACTTATAGAAGCGGTAAAGAAGAAAGGTCCATTCCCATACGATAAAGAAAAGAATGAAAAAGCTAAGAAGCTTTACAAGATAGTGGCATTCCCAAGCGTAAAGAACAACTACAGAGAAATTATTGTATGGGATGCCGATGCTAAGGATCCAAAGCTAAACTGGCTAACGTGTGCGCAGTGCCACGTAGAGTATGAGTGCAACCCAGTTACAGATGTGAAGACGGATAAGAAAGTAAAGCATGAGGAAGATCCAAGGACAAACATATTCCCATGGGTAAACGTCAACGAAGTCTACGACTACTACCTCAAGGAAGTCGGTATCTACACATTTAAGCATGGTATCACAAAAGCTAAGCTTATAAAAGCCCAGCATCCAGAGGTTGAGGTATGGTGGGAAAGCAAGCACGAAAAGAACAACGTTGACTGTATAGACTGCCACATGCCAGAGATCGATGGCATAGCGTTCCACTCGCCAAGAAGCCCACAAGATATAGGTGTTGATAAAACATGTTTGAAGTGCCACAAAGAGTGGGATGTGGAGCAAGCTAACTACGTAATTGAGTCAATACAGGAATACAGTAAGGGTAAGATGAGAGACGCTGAGTTCCACCTATCAAGACTTGTTGACAGGATAAAGCTTGCCGAGCAGATAGGAGTTGATCCAGCGAAGATAGAAGAAGCGAGAGAATTGCATGCAAGAGCACATATACTATGGGAGTGGTGGACCGCTGAAAACAGCGACGGATTCCACGATCCAGATGAAGCTTGGCTAACGCTTGGCGAGGCTTCAAGACTCGCAGAGAAAGGCTGGAAGATGCTTGACGAAGAGATAAAGAAAAAGATGGAGGAGCTGCAGGCTAAAATAGAAAAAGCACCAGCTGAGAAGGTTCCAAAGGCTGAGGAAGTCGTTCCAAAAGTTGAGAAGCCGGCTCCAGAAAAGCCAGCAGAGGTAAAGCCACCAGCAGAAGAGAAGAAAGGCATCTGCGGTCCAACAGCTATTATAGCACTTGCAATGCTACCTCTGGCTGGATACCTTGCTCTAAAGAGAAGAAGATAAATTCTCCAATTTTTTCTTTTTATTATTTTGTATGAGTTTTAAACTTAAACTAATAATAATCCTAATATCCTTTTCTATACTGCTGGTAGCATGCAATCTTTTCGAGAAAAATTCTAAGAAGAATTTTTATGAGGGATTCTACGAAGGATACATGCAGGGGTTATCTCAGGGTTATAAAGAGGGTTATGAACTTTCGTGCACAGAAAAAATATTTCCGGAGATCGTGAGAAAAGAAGGTGTAATAGTGAGAAAATTTGACGTTGGCGACTACATAGTAAATGTTAGAATAAGCACGAGAAAATACTTCTACTACAAATTTAAAGAAGAGGAAAATCTTTCCGAATACATTACCCCAAATGAAAGCGAGATAAAGGAGCTTGCCTTAATTCTAAGAAAGCTCTATCCAGATGATGAGGATTTCGCAAGGATTTGCTTAAAAATAGTCCAGCAGATAAAGTATGAGGATGATATAACGGCTTTTAATGTGAAATTTCCGGTAGAAACGCTTGCCGAGGGAAGCGGAGACTGCGAGGACTTGGCAATACTCCTTGCCTCGTTGCTTAGAGCTGGTGGACTAAACGCAAGCCTCGTAGTTTTCGATGCCCATGTAGGGGCTGCTGTAAACCTTAAAAATTTAAGAAAAATACCAAAAGATGGAGCTTTCTTTCTTGAATACAATGGAAAAAAATTTTACTACTGTGAGCCACAGGAAAATTTCGATATCGGTGAAATGCCCAAAAAATATATAAACAGCACTGCCAAGCTTTTGTTTTAAAAATTTCGGTAGCAAAGCTTTTTATGTTAACTATTGTTTACAAATTGTTAATTTTTATTTTAAAAAAGCATATATATTACTTATTTATAAAAAATAGAGTGGGGATGGTGGATGAAGTTCAAAGTATTGGTGTTCTATGTTTTATTAGCCGTGTGTGTTGCGATGGGTAGTGCCTTCGCTCTGAGCAACGGTGCACCAGACTTAAAGTGTGCAAAGTGTCATAAGAACGTTGTTGGCACCGCTGATATAAAGATTTCTGGACTTCCAGAAAAATACAAGCCGGGCAAAGAGTATACAATTGAAATAGAGATTTTGAGTAGTGTAAAGAGCACGGGCTTTTCTCAGGGAGGTTTTGCCATAGAAGCCAGTGCTGGAGAGCTGAAAGTTGTTGATGAAAAAAATACACTAAAAAGTGGAAAATACGTTACCCATACTACTGAAGGTGCAGGAAAAAGAAAGTGGAAAGTTGTCTGGCAAGCTCCAGATAAGCCCGTTGAAGTTACGATAAGCGTTTCAGCCATAGCCTCTAACGGTGATGCATCTCCAGCAAACGATGCTATGGGAATGAAAACAGTAAAGATAAAGCCAGAGCTTCCATCAAAAACTCTGGGCTATCTTCTGATAATAATAGGAATAGGATTGCTTGTTTTTGCGATATTATATAAGGGGTGATATAGATGGGTTTGACGAGAAGAGATTTTATTAGAGCAAGTGCCTTAGCTGCAGCTGCTGCGTGCATCGGTGCTGGTGGTTATTTAGCAACCAGAAAAGAGGAGATTGCAAAAGTGCTACCGATAAGAACGAAGGACTTTCCAGTTGGACAGTGCAGATTCTGTGCGGTTGGATGCACAACCGTAGCAGAGGCTGAGGTTGATGAGTCTGGAAAGATAGTCAAGGTCATTGCAATAAAGGGAGACCCTACAAGTCCAGTTAATAGGGGTGTTCTCTGCACGAAAGGATTTTATTTGAACAAAGCCTTAGCCTATGAAAAAAGACCAAAGAAGCCACTTATAAGAAAGGAATGGATAAATCCAGCAACAGGAAAACCTGATTTGAAAAATTCACCGAGAGTAACTAAAGGAGTAACAACAAAAGACCCAGAGGGATTAAAGCCGAGCGAAGTTGACCTTCAGGAGAACTTCGTTGAGGTTGACTGGGAAACAATACTTGAGTTTATAGCGGATGCAATGGAAATGTGCATAAATGAATACGGAATCTTCTCGATAGGCTACTACGGAAGCGGTCAGCTTGGAACCGAGGAAACCTATGTTATGAACAAGGCTTTAAAAGGTGGCTTGCCCAACAACCACATAGAAGGTCAGCCAAGGATGTGCATGGCAAGTGCCGTTGTTGCCTATCTTCAAACGTTTGGCAGAGACGAGCCTTATGGATGCTTTGACGATATAGATGTCCCAGACCCGGATTATGGAGTTCATGCAGATACGTTCTTTATAATGGGAAACAATACCGCAGAAGCGCATCCAGTTCTTTTCAACAGAATTGCAACTCTAAAACATAAAAATCCAGAAAAAATAAAAATAATACTTGCAGATCCGAGAAAAACGAGAAGCGGAACAGTAGCTGATTTATGGCTGCCGTTCATGTCGGGCTCCAATCTAAGCCTGCTGAACGCAATGCTGCACTACATAGTCCTTGAGGCGAACAATATAAAGCGTGTTGTTGATGTAGATAATGCAAAAGTTGAGCTCAACGACGGCAGAGTAGTTCATCTAAAGGATATAAACTGGAAGTATGTTGATATAAAATTCATAAAAAGACACTGTAACTTTGGAATAGTAACTCAGGTTCAGAAGGTATGGGTTTTAAACAAGTATGGCGGAACGAGAGGAGAAGTTTGGGATCCAGCATATAAATTAGGAACAAAAGCACAGTTCTTCCCGGATCCGAGAAAAGCGGATAAATATAAATCAGAAGAAGAAATAGAAAAGGACTGGTGGAAAGGATTCGCAATGTATATAAAGTTCTTAGAAGACTATAAGCCGGAGAAAGTTGCTGATATTGTATTCAGGGGAGAAACTCCGCTGAAGTATGACAGGGCAAAGGGTGAATGGGTGGAAATAGATCAGGCAGAGGCTATCAGGCTTGCGGCTAAGTGGTTCGCAGAGGGATATACAGTTAGCCTATGGTGCATGGGCGTAAACCAAAATGTTCAGGGTGTCTGGATAAACAGGGCTATACATGCTCTGCATCTAATAACTGGAAAAGCTGTAAAGCCGGGTAGACATGCGTTTAGCCTAACTGGTCAGCCAAACGCGTGCGGCGGTATAAGAGCTCCCGGAGCTCTCTGCCATGCACTGCCCTATGGAAGGGTAGTCTTCGATGGTGTAAACAGAAAAGAGGTTGAGGACATCTGGAAAAAGAACCTTGCAAACTATCTAAGAAAGAAGGGATACAGCGAAGCTGAGATTCAGAAAGAAATTGAAAAGATAAAGATACACGGAAAACCGGGACCGCATACAATAGAGATGTTCAGAAGATATGGTGCAGGGCAGATAAAGATAATGTTCATTTCTACCGTGAACCCCGGGCAGAGCCTTCCTTATGCGTATGTATATAGAAAGGCAATGGCAGGTGCAGAGAAGAGTAAACCATGGCCTCTTACAATAACTCTCGAAGCATTCCCGAGCACAACTACGCTTGTTAGCGACATTGTTCTACCAGCTGCAAGCTGGTATGAGAAATCGTTTACATATGGAAATACGGAAAGAAGATATCAGTATATAAGGAAGATCATGGATCCACCATCCAAGGAAATGCTTCCGGATTCAGTGATATTTGCAATGATATGGAGAAAAATGGAAGAAAGAGGAATAATACCAAAAGGCTTTATATCAATGTTCTGGCCTGAGGAATATGGAGAAGACTGGATTAAAAAGACGATAGAAAACTGCCACAAGCCTGAGTGGATAGATAAGTTCACAGAGAACCTGTGGAACGAGCTTAGAGAGTTGAGCAATGAAACACCATACGATCTCAGCGGAATAACAAGAAAGAGACTCAAAGAAAAGGTATCTGGATACAGAATGCCGATGCCAGAAGAATACGACACGGATCCTGATGTAAGGGCAAGATATGACAAATATCAGTCAAGAATCACCTATGCATATCCATACGATCCGCATATAGAGAAGCATACAAAAAGGGCTCTTGAAAACTTGAAGAAGTGGGCACCGCTATATGCAAGATGGGTTGAGAAAAATATAGAAGAAACTAAGAACGATTTAGAATATAAGAGAAAAGAAAAGCTTCCAGATAACTACTGGATAAGCTTCTATGCAGCATGCAAGCCAGTATATAAACGTAAACAGCTTCCAGATGGAAGCAAGGTTCCTATAATAGACTGCAGAGCTATAATATGGTCAAATCCGCATTGGGCTACATATTACGATGAGAAGGAGCAGAAATTCAAGATATTTAAGAAAGTGAAGATAATAAAGAAGAAGTTCAATCCCGAAAAGGCATACAAAGGTCTCTCAGCAGGACCGCTTCCATTTGACAAAATTGAGGAGTTTGAAGCAGATGTTATAGGAGATCCAGAGAGAGACCTAAATGCAATGTTTACCCTTGTTCTAAGTCCGCCAGAAGTGCCTGGAGTTAAAATTGCCTACAGAAAGCCAGATGGAAGCGAGATCGTAATAATGGATGCGAGAGACTATCCATACGGCGTATGCACGGGCAGAGTAATAGAGCACTGGCACACAGCAACGATGACTAATAGGGTGCCGGAGATAAACAGAGTCCTACCAGAAGCTTATGTCGAAATAAACGTGAAACTTGCAGAAAAGCTTGGAATAAAGGATGGGGATCCAGTTATACTCGAATCACCGAGAGCAAAAATAGAGCTTAAAGCTAAGGTTCTCGATCCAAAGAAGGCATTAGGTGGTCCAAGATACGATTACCTCTTTGTTCCGTGGTTCGATGAGAAGAAGCTTATAGGATTCCTACTAAGGGATAACTTCGATCCATTCAGCTTCCAAGCGGACTACAAGATGGCAGCAGTTAAGCTATACAAAGGAACCCTTCAGAGAAAACAGGCTATAGCAAAGCCCTTAACGGTAGCTTAACTCTATTTTTATTTTTTTAAGGTGTAGGAATGAAAAAAGGAATAAAAAGAAGAGATTTTCTAAAATTTTATATTCTTTCTCCGCTTTTATTTGGATTTAACACTAAAAAAGATGAAGAGCTTGAAGATGTTGTAAGACCACCTGGTGCAAGCAGAGGATTCTCAAGAAAGTGCGTAAGGTGCTCCGCATGTGTCAGCACATGCAGGAATGTCGGCAGATACGCCATAACGCTTGCAGGGCTTTCAAAAGGCATAAGGAACCTTGGAACGCCAGTTGTAGAGAACATGAGGGAATACCCATGCGATCTCTGCATGGAGTGCACAAAAATTTGTCCAACAGGGGCTTTAAAAGAGATACCAAAGGAAAAGGTGAAGATGGGCGTTGCGGTTATAGATATAGACCTGTGCTTGGGGTGGAACTCCGATGTCTGCCTCTCGTGTAGCAAGGTTTGCCCATTTGCAAACGATGTTTTTGAATTTAGAAGCTCAGAATGGGGAAATCAGCCATATATAAAGCCAGATAAATGTGTAGGCTGCGGTTTGTGTGTTAAAGCGTGTATTGTGAGGAAAACAGCCGTAGTTGTATATCCGCCCAAAAAATACAGAGAAATAGAGAGGGAGTATCTGATGTATCTTGACTATATTGAAAGCCTTCCCAATCTAAACAGATACAAGGTTGTATACGAGGACAACCTGCCGAGAATACTTGAAATAGGTATAGAAAGGGAAAGGGAGGAAAGGGTTCTGAGAGAGCTAAAAAAGAGGAAGGTGAAGTAATGATCAGCAGAGCAAGAAGGCTTGTGCTTGCCTTAATATTAGCTCTATTTATCCTTCAGTTCTTTGGTATAGAAATTTTGAAGGGAAACCTTGTAAGCTCGATATTTTTAAATAAAATCTATCTTTTTGATGTTTTTTCTGGTATAGAAACAATTTTATCTTCTAAACGATTGGAGATTAATATAATCCTCGGAATACTCACGGTAACCTTCATATACGTTATATTCGGAAGAGCGTTCTGTGGATGGATATGTCCGCTTGATGCGGTTTTTTCATATATAAAAGGAAGGGAGAAAAATAGAAAAACCTTAAATCCAGCCTATCCAGCGGTATTTTTTCTCACAGCTTCGCTACTGCTCTCACAACCGATATTTGCATCATATATCTCACCAGTATCGAACTTCTTTAGAATAATATACTCCCCATTTCTTGGAAGCATTTCTCTGCTCATTTTCTCTGGAGCAATGATCCTTCCGATAATTCTTATGGAAATTCTTGAAAAAAGATTTTGGTGCAAAAATATTTGTCCAATAGGATTTATCTATGGAAAATTTAATAAAATAAGCTTAATAGGAATAAAAATAGATAAAAATGCATGCATAGACTGCAAAGCCTGCGTGCAAGCATGCCCTATGGATGTTGAGATAAAAAAATACAGCACCAGAATAAGATCATCGAACTGCATTCTCTGCGGGATATGTGTCGAAAAATGCGAGAAAAATGCACTAAAATTTGGGGGGTGAATAATGGTTGTGGTGAGCGGATATTTTGTCGTTAGACCTGAGTGCAAAGTTGAAGATGCAATAAGCAAAGCAAAGGAGATCGGTGTAGAGATTCACTACGTAAAGGAAAACAAAGTCCTAATTTTGATAGAGGACGATCCAAAAACGGTTAAAAGAAAACTAAATAGATTAAAGAAAATTGAAGAGATCGAAAACGTCTTTATAGCATACTACTCTCTTGAATAATTTCAAACGTTAGCTAAGCTGAGATAACCAAGATGATAAAAATCATAGGTGTAGCCCACGTAAGTGAGGAAAGTGTAAGAGAAGTAGAAGAGACTATAGAAACTCTAAAACCAGATGTTGTTGCTGTTGAGCTCTGTGAAACAAGATATAGAGGGTTATTAGAAAATGAAAGAAAAATACCTGTTTTTGATTTAATAAAGAAAGGAGAATCAACAACACTGCTTGTTAACATCCTCCTTTCATACTTTCAGAAGAAAATAGGTAGAGAGCTTGGAACAAAGCCGGGCAAGGAAATGCTTGCCGCAATAGAAGCAGCTAAGAGGGTTAATGCAGAAGTTGCACTGATAGATAGAGATATAAAGATCACGCTTAAAAGAGCTTTGGCAAAAATGGGTTTTTTAGAGAAAATAAAGATTTTATTTGATTTGTTTGCATCAATGGGAATAAGCAGGGAGGAAATTGAGAAGGAACTGAAAAAAATAAAGTCAGAGGACTACATAGCAAAGCTCCTACAAGAGCTTAAAAACATCTCTCCAAATGTTTACAAGGTGATCGTTGATGAGAGGGATATGTTCATGGCATACAGGCTTCTTGAGCTGAGCAGAAAATATGAAAAGATAGTTGCAGTAGTTGGTGCCGGGCATAAAGCAGGAATAGAGTTCTATTTAAATAATCCTGATAAAATAAATGAAAAAAAGATAAAGGAGATTGTAGAAGTCCCTAAAAGAAAAATTACATTCACAAAAATGATAAAATATGGTTTTCCGTTGGCAATTTTAGCTATATTTATACTTGCATTCATTAAAGGTGTGGACATGAAAACGCCAATGAAATACTGGATTATAAACAACTTTGTCCCAACATTCATAGCAGTAGTTGCTGCGAGGGGACACATATTCTCAGCCCTTGCCGGAGCTCTCTCCTCCCCCATTACTTCTCTTTTACCGTTTATAGGTGCTGGATGGGTAGCTGGAGCAGTTGAGCTTAAGGTTGGCAAAGCTACGGTTGAAGATGTGGTAAAGGTTTTTAATGTTGAAAGCTTTAAGGAACTTTATTCAAACAAAGCATTTAGGGTTGTGCTTGTAACAGCGCTCGGCAACTTAGGCTCATTAATAGGAACGCTCATATCTATACCAACGGTAATACTACCGCTTATAAAGGCATTGGGTGGTTAAAATGCGTGTTGAAGTATTCATAAAAACGTATCTGTTGTGTGTAGCAATAATGTTTATAATATTCACGATATTCGACCTTAAGCTTAACAGAGCAATCTTTTTATTTTTGGCAATGACTTTTTTATATCCATTCATATTTAAAATAGGAATAAGGCTGAGAGGGATAAGAAAAGGTGATATTGTAGTGGTTAGTATAGAAAATAAGGATAAATATGGAATATTTATACAGAAAACTCTTGCAAAAGCCCTTAGCAATGCAAAGCTTAATGAAATTGTGGAGATTGAAATAAACGGAAGTAGAGGAAAAGCTGTAGTTAAAAACTTGGGTGGAATATTGATGCCTCCTATAGTTGAGCTGCTATACACAGAGGTGAAGAAATGAGGTTTACATTTAGGGAGATTAAGGAGCTTCTGATATCAACAATTATAATAACGTTCTGCTTTGCATGGGTTCACAGAGATTTACCAATAAACTTTGGTGTGCTCTACATTTACATGTTCATAGTAGTTGGCAGTGCTTTTGCTCTTCACGAGCTTGGGCACAAGATAAGTGCTCAGAGATTTGGACACTACGCAGAGTATAGAATGTGGGAGTTTGGCTTGCTGATAGCATTTGTCCTTGCGGTAACGGTAAACTGGTTCTTCATAGCTCCGGGCGCTGTCTATATTATACCGAGCTATAGGGGAATGTCGAGAGAGGAGAACGGAATAATCTCCGTAAGTGGTATTATTGTAAACATAAGCCTTTCTCTGCTCTTCTATATAGGATATCAATTAACAGGGCTGTGGTTCCTTGGATATGGGGCGATGATAAATGCATTCTTAGCTTTCCTAAACCTCTTGCCAATACCCCCATTAGATGGATCAAAGGTTCTTACATGGAATCCAATTGCGTGGATCGTTCTAATTGCAGTATCCTTTATGATAACATCAAAGCTCTGGTAAGCGGTGTGCTGACCTCCTCCCCGCCCTAAAGGGCGAGGGTTCTCATAGGGAACATCTCACTCAGCCGCCTCACGACGGCTTCACGAGGCAGGTTGGTGTCATCGGGCTGGGTCAGAGCAGCCGAAAAAGCCGGGATAAAGAAGAGGATTCATCCCCACATATTCAGACACTCCAGAGCCACCTTCTTGGCTAATCATTTCACAGAGGCACAGATGTGCGAATATCTTGGCTGGGTTAAAGGGTTACCAATGCCACAGGTTTATGTTCATCTGAGCGGTAGGGATGTTGACAAGGCAATTTTAAAGCTTCACGGCATTGAGATAGAGGAAGAAGACAAGCCAAAGCCAAAGAAGTGTCCAGGGTGCAGATTGGCAAATCCGAGCATCGCAAGATTTTGCATAAGGTGCGGAGCAATCTTGGATATGGAAACTGCCTTAGAGCTTGAGGTTAAGGAGAACGAAATGACTAAGATATTCTTAGAAAATCCAAAGCTTATGGACAAAGCCATTAAGCTCGCTCAGATGCTTGAACTGATAGAGAAGATTGGCTGGGATAAGGTTAAGCAGTTAGCGGAGCAGATGGGAGGAAAATGAGAGTATGTTTATAGCAATTTCAAAGAACAATGTTCCGATAAGGTTAACTGAGGAGAGATTGAACCATATCATTAGGAGACATCCTGAAATGCTTAATCAAATAGATAAGATACTAACAACTATTGAAAACCCAGATTTTATTCAGAAAGGAGATATGGACGAGTTATTAGCTGTGAAATTCTTTGATGAAACACCTTTAACAAAAAAGTATTTAGTTGTTGTTTATAGGGAATTAAGTAAAGAAGATGGATTTGTGATAACGGCATACTTTACAAGTAAACCTTCAAAGAGGAGAGAAATCCTATGAAAAGCTTGAAAATATTGAAAAAGGAGAATTTAAATTGGGAATATGATAAAGAAGCTGATGTTTTGTATATCTCAGTAGGTGAGCCAAGACCAGCTGAAGGCATAGACATAGGCGAAGGCGTTATTGTTAGAATTGATCCCAAGACAAAAGAGGTTGTCGGCTTAACGATTATAAACTTTGCAAGGAGAATATTAGAGGAAGTGAAGGGATGAGGGTTAGAATTTTCTACTGCAAGGAGGACGAGGGGTTAACTGGGTTAGAATGATGCTTCAGAGATGGAGCTATGCGGATTTAATCCAGAAAATCAAATACAAAGCAGGGTTTGAGGGTGTTCCAGTTATAGAAGTTTCGCCAAGAAATACATCAAAAACATGTTCAAGATGCGGACATGTTAATAAGAAATTTAAAGATGAAAGGATGTTTACTTGTCCAAAATGTGGGTTAAAATTGGATAGAGATTTGAACGCATCCATAAATATAGCTAAAAAAGGTATGGAAAAGTTCAAACTCTCCGCCTTAAAAGGCGAAGCTTCTTAAAGAGGTGGTGAAATGTTTATAGCAAGGGATGAAATAATAAGGAGAATAAAGGAAGAAAAGCTGATTGAAAATGTGAGCATGGATGCTATACAGCCAAGCGGGGTGGATTTGAGCATAGATAGACTCTATATAATGAAATCCCATTCAGCACTCTATAAAGATAAAAAAGAAATGCCAGAAATAGAAGAAGTAGTCTCCGACAGTTATGTTATAAAACCCAAAGAATATTATCTCTTCAGAACAAAGGAATGGATAAACATGCCGAAAGATCTTGTTGCGTTTATATTTCCAAGATCAACGATATTTAGGTGCGGTGTTTCGCTGAGAACTGCGGTGGTTGACCCAGGTTATAAAGGATATCTAACTGTAGGAATAAAAAATGAGGGTAATCATGTATTTAAACTTGAAAGACATGCAAGAGTTGCACAGATAGTTTTTGCAAAGGTTTTCGGAAATGCGAGCCTTTACAACGGTAGCTATCAGTTTGGAAAAATTGTATAATGGTGGTGAAATGAAGGTTGCAATAATAGACTATGGATTGGGAAACCTGATGAGTGTTAAAAAAGCTTTTGAACATTTTAATATTGAAGTATTGATAACAAAGGAAGAAAAAGTAATTAAAGAATGTGATGCAATCGTTCTGCCAGGGGTAGGTGCATTTTCCGATGCTGTTAAAAATATATCCCCGCTAAAGGATGTTGTCATAAGCGAAGCTGAAGAAAAGCCTATTTTGGGCATATGCTTAGGTTTACAGCTCTTATTTACATTAAGCGAGGAAGATGGACTGCACAGAGGATTAAACCTAATAAAAGGTATTGTTAAGAGGCTTCCAGAAGGAATAAAGGTTCCTCATATGGGATGGAACAGCATAACCATAGAAAAGCAGAACGAAATAGTTGATGGAATAAAAAGCGGAGATTACTTCTACTTCGTTCATTCTTACTATGCAGAGCCAGAGGAAAGCGTTGTTGTTGCATCCTGCGAATATGGAGTTAAGTTCCCAGCAATTATAGCGGATAGAAACATATACGCTACGCAATTTCACCCAGAAAAGAGCGGTAAAAAGGGGCTAAAAATTATTGAAAACTTTATAAAAATTGCAAGAAAATGAGAGGTATACGCTATGAAAATTATATTTTTAAAAAAAGCACTTCCAAAGCCAGATGGATGTTGCGGGATAGAAGTTGAGGATGAAAGTATAGACATCGAGAAGAATATTCTTGATTTTTTAAGAAAAACAAGCGAAGAAGGAAGATTGTGGGTTAATACTATAAATGTATACGAGGAGCTCGGTGGAAGAAGGAAGCTGATCGTTTACAACTTTCCAAACAACATAAAAATCGCAGAGAAATATAAGATTAAGCTACCAGCTTTAATTATTGAGGATGAAGTTATAGAGGAAATAGATGAGAAAAAGCTTAAAGCTGTTTATAAAAAAATCGAAAAACCCGAGCGTTAAAAGGGATCGAAAATGAAAAAAATAGAAGAATATGTTAAAAACATTAAAAATGCAATTATAGAAGCTGTGAGACTTGACACAGAAGGTATCGAAAGAGTAGGGGTGCTGTTTTCCTCCGGATTGGATAGCTCAATTATAGCAAAAGCCTGTGAGCTTATTGGCAAGAAGACAACACTTTACTGCGTTGGAACGGTTAAGTCAAAAGATTTTGAGTATGCTACAAAAGCAGTTGCATACATAAATGCGGATTTAAAGATAATAGAACTTCGCGAAGAAGACATAGAAAAACTTTCTCGGGAAGTTTTAAAATTTATACCTAAAAAAACACCAATGGATATCTCCATAGCACTTGGTGTTTATGCATCCTGTAAGGTTGCAGATGAGAAGCTCATGCTTTCTGGACAAGGTGCAGATGAGCTTTTTGCTGGCTACTATAGATATTTAAGAGCTGATTTAAAAGGTTTAAATGAAATCCTCAGGAAAGATTTTGAAAAACTGATAAACGATGATTTGGTGAGAGATAGACTCGCAGCTGAACATGCGGGCAAGATACTGAAAGCACCGTATACGAGAATATCAGAAGTAGCTTTTAACATTCCTCCAGAATATAAGATATTTGACGGAAAAAGGAAATATATATTGAGGCTTGTTGGAAAAGATTTGGGATTGCCTGAGTTTATATACGAGAGGGAGAAAAAAGCCATGCAATATTCTACGGGGATTGAAAAAATTGTTAAAAAACTTATAAAAACTGGAAAATTAAATGCTCTGTTGTAAGTTTAATATCTTTATGATGTTATTTCATTGATAAATTTTTATGGAAATCATCGAAGCACTTGAAAGAGATGAGGAGCTCAGGAAAAGACTTACAAAGCTCATAGTTTCAGAGATCGTTTTGGACCCCGAGCTCAAGCTTCTTCTTGTTGAAAAAAGCCTTAAAACCCTTGCAACGAAAAACGATATCAAAGATCTGAGAAATGAGATTAAAGATGTAGAAGAAAGACTTAGAAAAGAGATCAATGAAGCGGAAAACAGATTAAGAAATGAGATTAAAGATGTAGAAAACAAATTAAGAAACGAGATTAAAGAAGTGGAAAACAGATTAAGAAACGAAATCAAAGACGTAGAAAACAAATTAAGAAATGAAATAAAAAATACGGAGGAAAGGCTTAAAAGTTATGTAGATGCGAGATTCGATGCTTTGAACAAGAGGATTGATGATATGAACAAGAGGATGGACGATTTGAACAAGAGGATAGATGATCTCTTCAAGGTTGTTTCGGCAACGCTTATCGCTATAGTTGTTGGGATAGTTGGCTTGTTTGTTTCGAAAATTTTCATTTAATGAAAACTTGCAGCATAGAGGTTTGTTGAGAAATCGTAATTGTGTTATAATTAAGTTTTCCTTGCTTTCATCTTTCCTTAATCTCTACTATCTATCAATGAAAAGTTAAAAATTTTATAGTTATTTAAAAATCATGATAATTCATGATTATGCCATAATTGTAATTATTTCTCAACAAACCTGTAGCATAGCAGAAATTAAAAATAAACGTTAATGTTTAACAGTTTCTTGATGAGACTCTACGTAGGCTTGGATGACACAGATTCAAGCAAGGGGATGTGCACAACATACATAGCGACACTAATAGTTGAGAGAACGTCTAAATATGCTGATCTTGTTGAAGCAAGGCTTATCAGGCTTAATCCCAACATAAAATTTAAAACAAGGGGAAATGGTAGTATTTGCTTAATTTTTGATGTAAAAAAGAAGAATATTGATAAAATAAAAGAAATAGTTATAGAAACTGTTAAAGAATATGCAATGCTTGATGATGAAAACACAAATCCGGGAATAGCTTTTTATACTGGTGAAATTACTGAAGAACTAAGAAAATTTTATGAAAAAGCATTAAAAGATGTCGTTGATATTAAGGAAGCTGAAAAAATTGCGAAAAAGCATGGAATAGAGATTCACAAGTTTAAAAAGGGTTTAGGAATTATAGGAGCAATAGCTGCAATAGGTAGCGATCTAAGGGATTATACCTATGAGCTTATCGCATACAGAAAAAAAGAAAACTGGGGGAAACCAAGAAAAATTGATGAAGAGAGTGTTTACAGAATGGATTCTCTAACGTTTCCTTTAACGTTTAACAATGTTGACAGGGAAAACGAAACCGTTTTGATAGCTCCCCACACGCCATGTCCGGTTTTATATGGTATAAGAGGAGAAAATGTCGAAATATTAAAAATAGCGAGTGAAATGGTAAAAGTTTATGAAGATATTGATAGAGTAATGATATTTAAGACGAATCAGGGGACAGATGCACATATAGCAGAGGTAAAAATAAAGGATGCAAAGCCCTATAGCTCGGTAGCTGTTGTGGGCTTTGTTGAAGAAGAACCTAAAACCATTGAGGGCGGGCATGTTATATTTAAGATAAGAGATGAGACTGGTAGCATATATTGTGCTGCATACGAACCAACAAAAAGCTTTAGAAAAATTGTAAAAAAACTTTTTGTAGGGGATAAAGTAAAGGTATATGGAGGAGTGAGAAATTTAAACGGAAAATTAACAATAAATCTCGAAAAAATTGAAATTTTAAAAGTTTCAGATGTTTATGAATACAGGAACCCCAAGTGCCCAATATGCGGAAAAAGAATGAAGTCGGCTGGAAAAAATCAAGGATATAGATGCAAGAGATGCAAAACAAAGGCTTATGAAAAGGAAAAAATAAAAATTAAGAGAGATCTGAAAGAAGGAATATACTCGGTGCCGCCAGTGGCTATGAGACATCTGAGCAAGCCCCTCTATAGATTTAGTAAAGGTGAGCTTGGTGATAACGATATATCCCATTAGAGGAGTCCCACTAATTAAAGCTGGCGACAATATTGCGGAGATTATACTAAACTCTATTAATAAAAACGGTGTAGAGATCAGAGACAACGATATAATAGCGGTTACTGAAAAGATCGTTTCAAAAGCCGAAGGAAGGCTTGTAAAAATAAGCGAGATAGTTCCATCAAAAAAGGCTATAAAAATTGCAGAAAAACTTGACAAAGACCCAAGAATCGTTGAGCTTATTTTGAGGGAGAGCAAAAACATAGTTGCTCTGACGGAAAACTTTATAATTGTTGAAACGAAGCACGGGTTTATATGTGCAAATGCCGGAATAGATGAGAGCAACGTGGAGCACGGATATGTAAAACTCCTGCCAAAAGATCCGGATAGAAGTGCAGACAACATAAGAAGATATATCGAAAAAAATACGGGAAAAAAAGTGGGTGTTATAATTGTTGATTCCTTTGGAAGACCGTTCAGAAACGGTAGCGTAGGCGTTGCACTCGGTGCAAGCGGAATAATAACGCTGTGGGATAGAAGAGGAGATAAGGATCTTTACGGAAAAGTCCTGAAGGTTACGAGAGTAGCTGTTGCAGATTGCTTAGCCAGCATTGCCTGCTTAGTTTTTGGAGAAGCCAATGAAAAAATTCCAGTTGCGGTTATTAGGGGTTTCAGATTTTTAGGTAGAGGAAAGGCTAAGGATCTGATAAGAGAAAAAAATGATTTTTTCAAAGAAGTTGCACTAAATTTCACGAAAGAACTTGATATCAAAAAATAACCCTCTTGCAGAGTCATGACTCAGCAAGGGATTGAAGCTTTTCCTTTGTATTAAATCCCATAGATACGAGCATGCCCAATAAAAGGACGCATAAAGCTGTGAACTTTGCTACGGAACGTTTAGAATATCTGTGTAAGTTCTTTAAAGAGAGAGAATTTTTGAGAACCTTGAACAGATCTTTGATAACGCTTTTAACAGCTTTAAATTCCTTCCAAGAGCTCAAGAAGCTCTTAAAAGAGGAAAAGAATCTATCATAAAGCCTCTTTATCCTTAAGGGCTTTAAAGGGGTAAGTAAATCTTCCCTTAATCCTTTTAACGTTAAGATTTCTCTTAGGAAATATGAAAGGGAGAATTTTATAGTGCATAATGCTCCTCCAGTAGTTTTTCTGAGCACAGAATCCTTTATCTGCTATTATCTTGTCTCCTTTTCTCAGAATTCTCCTTCTCTTAAGGTCTTTAACGATTTTAAGGAAGAGCTTTGAGTCGTTTGGCGAGCCTTCGTATAGATAAAAGCCTACTGGTTTTAAGGAAGGATATTCTACGACTAAAGCTAATTTATAGTCTTTATAGAACCCTTTGCCTGGAGCATAGCCCCATTTATACTCAATTTTTTGCTCTCTGAACAGATTTAAGTCAAGCTTTATATCGGTAGTATCGAGGAGCTTTACCGAGCTCCTCGTCCTTCTTTTGCTTAACCTGTTTATAACTGATAAAAGCTTTATGAACTGATCTTCGCTGAATCTGCTGAGGAAGCTGTATATCTCATCTGCAGAAGGAATCTCTGCAACTCTAACGACTCTTCTAAGCTCTTCATTCCTTTTAAGCTCCTCTATCAGTTACGCTTCTCTCAAAGAATATCGCTGTTATCGTTACTCTAAGCATCATCTTCAGGTTTTATCCCTGCTTTAGCCAGCTCTTTCTTTACAACTCTTCTGTCAAAAAGATTTGTTTGAAATTCCTCCATGTTGAATGTCTTAAATCTGGGATTAGAGGTTGTTTCATGCCTATCACCGGAGAAAGGGTTAATATCCCTTCCCCTATATAAATCTTTCTGCGTTCCGTCTGGAAAATTTTGCTTTGTTTCTAATGTAAACGTCCTTTTATAAGAATGAAGAGTTTCTCTTGGAAAATTTGTTTTTATAGAAAAAATAACCCTCTTGCATCACTCATCTCACAAGGGGGGTTATTATCCCTTATAAAAAGACTTCTTATCCCAAGAGACTCTACCCCTTCGATGAAAAGAAATACAGGCAGAGAGGTGTTGGCGAAGGTGTATTTAGCGCCTTAAAGAGGAAAAAGATCAAGAACATGCTGAAAAGGATTTCCCCGTCGCCTATAACTTAATGAGAGTTAAAATCTTTGTCTCGCCAGCTTGCTGCCCTGCAAGCTGGCATAATATCTATGTGTATGTTTGTGTCAAAATCTTGATTTCTCAACAAACTCCTTCGCTCCAATGCTTTATGTTGCAGCTCAACAGAAGTAAATTTCTCCCATATTTCTGATAAACCATCCTCCCAGTCGAATTTAAATTTCTTGGTTTTTTTACTCTTATACTTCTTTAATAGAAACTCTATATAATCTAAAACTTCCCTCTTTAAATCTTCTGGAAGCTCTCTTATTTTCAATTCAATTTCTTTTTCATACATAGTTGATACATTAAGCTTGCCCTCGGCAAAAATATTCACTTTGATATGAAAACATTTGCAGAAAATAAAGTAAAGGTATAGAATGCAAAAAAGTAGGATAATAAGCGATTCCACTGCCGACAAGCATTCACATGTTGTTAGTCATGTAGTAAGCTTTCTGTATATCTCTGGGAGCTTTCTCGGAAGCTTTTCAACGTTGTCAAGGATTATGTAGCCTACTTCGCCGAACATTCTATGTATGTATTTGTTGGCTTCTTTATCAATCGTTATGCAGAAGGGCTTTATTCCCTTTTGCTTGGCTTCTATTAAGGCTTTTCTTGTATCTTCTATGCCGTGGTCTCCCTTATATTCATCGTAGTCCTCCGGTTTTCCGTCTGTTATAAGTATGAGAAGCTTAAGTCTCGCATCTGTTTCATCAAGGAGCTTTGTAACGTGCCTTATTGCCGGACCCATCCTCGTGTAGTCTAAAGCATCCATGCCAGCTATTCTTCTCTTAACATCATCGTTAAAGTCTTCATCAAACTTCTTTATTATATAAAATTCGCACTGCTTCCTTGTCTTTGATGTAAATCCGAATATTCCGTATTTATCTCCGAGAATTTCGAGGGCTTCGCAGAGAAGAATTAGTGCCTCCTTTTCGGTTTCTATAACCCAGCCAGCAGTAGAGCCGCTCATGTCAACGAGAAAGGCTACAGCTATATCCCTTTCCCTCTTAAAGTTCCTTATGTATATATCTTCTCTTGGCGAAATACCTGCCTTCATATCGGTAAAAGCCTCAACAAATGCATCTATATCTATTACATCTCCATCTTTCTGTTTTTTAAGCTTTTTATAGTCCATTCTGAGCATTTCAAACTGCTTCTTTATGTTTTCAACCAAGGCTCTGTGCTTCTTTATTGTCCTTTCGTAGAAGCTTAAAGAACCCTTCTTCATTTCCATCTCCTTTAAAGCACACCACTTAACTCTGTAGCTGTTTAACTTGTAGTCCCACTCATCGTAGAGGATTGCATTTTCGATATCTTCTTTAGTTAAGCTTACTTGGATGTTGTTCTCAGGAGTTTTTATGTTTGCCCTTATTTTTCTCCCAGTATCGTGGAGAACTTTTATAAACATGTTTGGATCAAGCTTCTTTCCAGCAAGCTTCTTCTCTATCTCCTTTATAACTTCATCTATCATTTCATCGTCAAATTCCATCTTTATTCTAAAAAGGAAGTCTGTTATTCCCTCTGTATAGTAGAGCGGGTCTATAAGCTTATCCATATCGCTCTGTATTTGGGAATTTATCTCAGGCAATTCCTTTATATCAAAATCCTCAAATATCTCCTCTAAAGCTTCTTTCAAATCATTTTTAAGCTCTCTAATTCCTATAGTAACTTTTTCTGGCATTATTTCACCTCTGTATGAAAACTTGAAGACATTTGTATATCCTTGGCTGTATTTGTCAAGTATCTCGTATATTCTCGCAGTTGCTCTTAAAACATCATATACATTTCCTTTTATAGCTTTTTTTGCAATTTCATAGATTTTTTCAAAATCTTCCTCCAATTTATCATTTATAAAATCCTTTACAGCCCTCTTTCCAAAGGTCAATGCTAAAAAGAGCATATATAATAGGCTTTCAACCTCATTCCTCGGAGTAAAACTTATCTTTTTAAACTCAAGCCTCTGTATCTCCTCCAAATCCCTCTTCAATCCCTTAAAATCCTTTTTGAGATTTCTCTCTATTCTCGCATCTTCAACTATGCTGAATATGTTTAAAGCAAGGTTTTTGTTTGGGAAAAGGTTAAAAAAGTTCTCAAAATCGCTTGCATCTTCCCTTAAGCCGTTACCATATTTTTTCTTCAGCTCATTTACCAAATCTTCAACATTTTCTAATCTAAAGAAGAATGTTCCGTAGACAAGCTGAGCATACTTATGGCTCGCCATAACCTTGTATAGCTTGAAGTTCAGCTCCTCATTTTCAAATAGGTCTATTCTTTTAGGAAGAAATATTGTTTTTCCGTTTGTATAGCAACCGTCAACACTCTCACTTATATTAAGCTCGTAACCGCTTAGTGCTTGGAGGTATAGGCTTAGGATATTCGATATTTCCTCGAGCTTTAATCCACAGGCAACCTTTTTAACGATTTCTTTTGTTAATCCCTTAAAATAATTTTTTCCTTCTTTTAAGTCTTTTTTTAGAATTTCATATCCTAAATCAACCCATTTTTTAAAATCTTCCTTTCCAAACACCTTAAGTGCTTGAGGAGCTGTTAAAAAATAATAGAAGCCAGCATCACTATCCACTTCAGCTATCTTCTTTCCATGCTCGCATATAAAATCTATATCAATATCTTTCAGCTCTTTTAGTCCCGGAATAAGCTCTTCAATTGTTCTCTCGCCTTCTTTATATTGCTCACCAGCGTAACCAAGCTGATAAACAGGCTTTCCAAAGAAATTCTTTTTAAGTATTTTGAAAAGCTTCTGCCTAATCTCATCGGATTCCATACCAAGGGCTGAAACTATATCATCTGTAATTTTATAAATTTTATCATGGGTTTGATGCTTTTAAACAGAATCCTCTTATGCCTTCTCAGTCTCCTCGCTATAGGTCTTGGAAAATTTTTCATATACCCTTCTACATACATACCTGTTTTTATGAGCTCCTTAAACAAAGTTTCTAAATCCTCTTCTTTGGCTTTTTCGATTTTATCAAGCCTCCAATCAAATACATCAAGAATCTCCCTTAAAGTAATCCTCTTCAAACAGCTTTCAAGAAAGTGCATGCCGCAGCAATTTTTTGCAGTATGTAGGTTAAAAAATCCTTCCTTACATGTTGAAAACTCTAAACCAAGCTTATCTGCAATTTTTTTAATATACTCTGCAGTTTTATACCTATACTCGTATATTGGGCTAATTAGGTTATCCGATTCGTAGTAGCTTTCAAATTCAACGTTTTTAACATACTTCAAAAATTCATCGTTTTTTGCAAGCCTTATATTTTCAACTATAACGAGCTTTGCACCGCAGTCTTTTGCATTTCTCAAAATTTCTTCAGCTTCTTCCTCCACAACTCCGGGAATTGCTGGCTGGAGCCTCAGCACCGTTGTAATTCCTTCACTGCCAACTTTTTCCATAGCATCAAGTCTTTCGTATGCTCTTGGAGAGTGAGGCTCGAAGATTTTATCTTTTTTCAGCGTTGTAATTGTGAACTGAACTATTGTATTTTCGTGCAGATTTTCTATCCAAGGTTTTTCGGAAATCTTTGTTGACTTCGTTGAGATTATTAGCGGTATCCTAAATTTTTTAGAAATTTTTAGCACCTTTAAGCTAAGTTTATACTTCTCCTCTAAGTGGCTAAAAGGGTCTGTGAGCGTTGATAGTCTAAAGGGAAGTGTTCTGTCTTTTAAATATTTAGAAATTTTTTCAAAAGCTCTTACGTGATTTGTTATAATTTCTCTTTCTTCTGCAACCCATCTTCTGTAGCAGTAGAGGCATGCGTGTGGACATGTGGAATAAGGCTCTATTCTCAGAATGGAATAGCAAAGAGTGCTTACCACATAGTTTGGATTTATTACAAGTTCTTCTAGCTTTCTTTTCATTTTCATCTATTTAAATTTCCTCAAGCTTCTTTTTTATATCATTTACAACAGCTTTTATACCATTTATTTCGCTTTCAAGTTTGTTTATTCTTTCATTCATCTTCATCTGCATTAGAAGCAGTAAAACGAGAAGTATTATTATAACAGCCATAATTATGATTTCATATGCCCCTATTGTTGTAGAATTCGCCCTATACCAATGCATCATCTGAAACAGCATCACTCACCACCCTTTTCAAACAGTTTTTTTATAATTTCCAAATTTATAACTACTTCAAAATTTTTAGCCCTATAATACTTTTTTGCCCTTGGATCACCTTCTTCCAACCTAAGATCACTTTCAACCAATCCGGCTTTTTCAAGCTTTCTTAGGTGCAGATATAGAAGCTGTCTTGATATTTTAAACTCCTTCGCAAGCTCATATATATACCATTCTTTCTCAGCCAAGGTGGCTAACAGCTTTACTCTTAACGGATTGCTCAATGCATCACATATTTCAACCAGCCTCTTCAGTGTAATCTTCTCCATAGTGCCAGCGGATATTTTTCCCATATATTTTTATTTAACGTGCTAAAATTATATTAGTTTTGCTCGGAAAATTTACTTGAACTTCTTATGTTTAAGCTTAAAAATATGAAATCAGAAACAGAAGATGGTTCATGAATTTTCATGATGCCCCATAATTTTTCTTAGATGATCCATTGAAAATCCATATTCATTTTTTAAGCTCTCGAATTCCTACATTCTTAGGCAGATTTGGGAATTATATATAGTCCGCAGGCTGTTTTTCTTTTCTGCTGTTTTTTGTTAGATATTCTTCTATGTTGTTCTCAATACTCTTAATAGCATGATTATATTCTTTTTTCAGCTCTTTTATCTTACTATCTACTTCGGTGTAGATATATGTGAACTGTCAAAAAGATAAAGGAGATACAAGCTTCTCTGTGTATCTGTTGGATCATTAATTTAGATCACACTATAACAAGCTCATCCATACTCCGCTTGGGTTTATAAATCCTCACCTTCACAGCTGTGAGGAAATGAGTTTAAAAGCTCAAGGTTTGTTATGTATGCCGGGGAGATTATAATATTTGACGTGCACCCACGAAATTGGTATGAGAGGGGCTTGAAGGAAAGCACGACTGCGTTATGGTAGGGTTCGGCAGGGAAGATAAAGTTCTGGAAGTTCTCGACAGATACACAGAGCTTCTGAGCAAAAACATCATCATAGACTTCGACAAAGTCAGAGAGTTGCTCAAAAAATACGGAAAATCTACGAAAAGCCTCGATCTGATTTTCACAGTTGGGGCAACGCTCAACGGAATACACTTCGATTCCTACTATAACCCCCTTGCGGGATGGGTGATGCAAGGGGGTTATTATTTATAACTACCTAACAACCGCTTTATAAACGTTTCGCTTACCGTTGCTCCTCCAAACCTCCCCGTTTGCAAGCCTAATTCATCCCGCCCTAAAGGGTGGGGCTTTCTTAGCGACGTTTTGTAATAATTTTATTACATAAAAATTTGATCTGAAAAAACAAATTCTAACGGTTGATATTTCTTTAAGTAAGCTCTTCATCTCTGAGAACAAGCTTTGAAGTTCTGTGTGCGTAGCACTGAATATTAACCGCCACTGGTAGAGAGGCTATATGGCATGGCTTGACCTCGATGTTTACAGCTAAGCACGTTACTCCTTTTTTTATCCCCATAATCCCTATACCAAGGTTGTTTATCTCTTCTAAGAGTTCTTCTTCAAGCCTTGCTATATCAGGATTCTTATTCCTTTCTTTTATCCCTCTGAGCAGTGCTTTTTTTGAAAGCTTACAAGCTATGTCAAAGCTTCCTCCAATCCCAACGCCGACTATTATAGGCGGACACGGCTTTGCACCTGCTTTTTTAACGACTTCCAAAACGAAGTCCTTTATTCCCTCGATACCTTCGTTTGGGTTCAGCATCTTAAATGCACTAACGTTCTCTGAACCAGCCCCCTTTGGCAGGAAGATTATCTCTGCACCGCTCTCAGCAGGCTCATAGTATATAAAAACTTTTTTAATTTTTTTCCTTGTTATCGGATCAACGGTGTTGTATCTCAGAATCCCTTCATCTAAAAGCTCATAAAAAGCTTCCTCTATATACTTCTTTAATTTTTCGAAGTAAATACATCTGCATTTAACAAAAAAAAGCGGCAAGCCCGTGTCTTGACATAGCGGATACTTAAGATCCCTTGCAAGTTTTATGTTTTTTATCATGTTTTCAAGCTGTATTTTTGCTATTTCATCCTTTTCTTTTTTATAGAGCTCTCTAAGCGTATGTTCAACATCTTCATCTACTTCAGTTACACCTCTTAAAATAAGCTCTTTAATCTTTTCTTTTAGGTTCATGGCACAAAAACAGCAGCAGCTATAACCGTAGTCCAGAGACCGTCTTTAGCTACCACTGCAGTTTGCGTAATGTTGAAAGTTTTAACGATCTTTCCGCTCATGAGCCATATCTGTCTCCTCTCGTCCCAAGCTTCGTCTGGGTCGAAGTCTATGCCAAGCGTTGTTGCGAGCATCGTTGCGGCTAAGTCTTCAGCATAGTCCCCAGCTTCTTTTTCATCCTTACCAAAGCAGTGATATTCGCTTAAATAGCCGTAGTGGCTTCTATCGCTTGGTATAGCACAGCCAACGCTTGCAGCTATAAGTCTGTGAGGCTCGTTGCTTGAGTTTTCGCTCATAACGCAGAAAACTATCTGCCCGGGCTTTAAAAGCTTTAATCCCTCTTCTTTGCTTACAATTTCGCAGTTTGGCGGGAGTATGCTGCTAACCTTTACTATGTTAAACTGTGCTATTCCAGCATCTCTAAGTGCAAGCTCAAAGCTTGCAAGCTTGTCCTTGTGCCTTCCAACTCCTTTCGTAAAGAAAACCTTCCTCGGAACGAACATACATTTTTAATTTAATGTAAAACATCTAAAAATATTTTTGTCAGATAGAATTATCCTTGGCTGAAGCTTTAAAAGACTCTTTAATTTTTTTAATTAGAACATTTCCTTTTCTGCTTAGGCTTTCTATTTTTAGGATTACAATATTATTTTCTTTATCTTTATCGTAATATATAACAACATCTCCACTTGGAATCTCTCTCGCAATTTTCTCCTTTTCCTCATAAGTTTTAGGCTTTATGGAAATGGCATATTCATCAATAAAACCATCAATTCCTCTAGATTCCTCCTCAGGTTCAGCAAGTCGGTATTTCATATTCAATCTACGAGCAAAAAAAGATAATATGGGTTCTTGAACTCTCAAACCTATATAAGTTTTAACTAAAACTAAATCTTCAACCCACTTTCTTACTTTATCTCTGTCAAGTCCCTCTATCACACTTTTAAAATTTTCAAGCATATTCATAATCTTGTCTGTCGCCTCTTCAATTGCTGTTGGGTATCTGCTTAGATACCACTTCTTCCAACCTTCGAAATCCCTATACGGACATTCCTTTATTAGTTCACTCATTTTTCCAACAATTTTGGGACGTGTAGCTTGTGAAAATCTGTTTGCAAGGTTTATTAGAGGCATGGCATATTTTGGAAAATCAGATTCACTTTCAATTTTTAGCAATTTCTTAATTTCATCAATCTTCAATACTATTTCTTCATCAAATATTAGTTCCATAGGAGTAATTTTTATTCATCAGTATATAACTTTATTTTATTTTTTATTTTGTTAATATAGTAGAAGTAATAATAGGTGGAAATGTTATGGGTGGTGTTGTTAGAAGTAGTATTGGAAATAGGAACTTTACAATATCAAGAAAAGATGTTGAAAATGTATTGGAGACTATAGAACCAGAGCCTTTAAAGGGAAGAGCAAAGTATTACATAGAATATAAAGGCAAAAAGTATCCAATTAAGCAGATTATTGCTGAAGTAACCGGATTACCGAGAGTAGCCTTTACAGCTAAGCATGCCTACGATATACTAACAAAGCTTGGTTTTACTGTTAAAGAGCTAAGATAGGTTAAAAGTATGATGGAAAAAGTAGCTATTAAAACTGAGAAAACATATCACAGAATAGTGATTGGCGATTCGAGAAAAATGGAGGATATTGAGGATGAAAGTGTTCATTTAGTTGTTACCTCTCCACCATATCCAATGATAGAGATGTGGGATAGCTTGTTTAAAAAAATCGATGAAAAAATTGAGAAATTATGGGAAAGAATGGAATTAGAAAGAAATAAGAAGAAAAAACAAAGATATATTATGGAAATATATGAGCTAATGCATGAAAATCTTGCAAAAGTATGGAAGGAATGCTATAGGGTTCTCGTAGATGGAGGAATTGCCTGCATAAACATAGGGGATGCAACAAGAAGTATTAATGGAATGTTTAAATTGTTTCCAAACCATGCGAAAGTAATAGAACATTGTGAAAAAATAGGATTTGTAACACTACCCTATATTCTTTGGAAGAAGCCTACAAACAAACCAAAATATAAGGGTAAAGGAGCTTTTCTTGGCTCTGGTTTTTTGCCCCCTAACGCTTATGTAACACTTGATTGTGAGTTTATACTCATATTTAGAAAAGGAGAGACAAGGAAATTTAAGCCAAAAGATCCCCTAAGATATGCAAGTTCATACACAAAAGAAGAAAGAGATAGATGGTTTACCCAAATTTGGGAAATTACTGGAGCAAGACAAACAGTTGAAGAAAGAAGAGTAGCCGCTTTTCCGGAAAAAATACCATACAGACTTATTAGAATGTTCTCGGTAATAGGTGATACTGTTCTTGACCCATTCTTAGGAACTGGAACTACGGTAAAAGTTGCAATAACACTTAAAAGAAACTCTATTGGCTACGAAATTGATGAATCTCTGTTACCAATAATAAAAAAGAAAGTTGGAATATCGCAAAAACTTTTAACAGACAGCTATTCAGTAGAAATCATAAAACAGACCTAAACTTTTTTCAGTTTTGCAATAAAAAAGGCTGTGCAGTCATGTAAATGAGGATATGTTCTCACAACTCTCTTCCAGTGCTTAAAGTATTTCCCGTTAAATTTCTTTATTCCATGGGTTCCTATTTTTCTGTCAATTTTTTGAACGGAAAAAAAGTTGCTCGCAAAATCAACGTTTTCCTCGTTTTCTTCAAAAAGTATTGAGCAAGTTGAATATACAGCTATGCCTTGAGGCTTTAAATTTGCATAAGCATTTACGAGCATTTTTCTCTGCAACTTAACAATGCCTTTAACCTTATTTATATTAAACTTCCACTTAACACATGGAAACTGCCTTAACGTTCCCGTAGATGAGCATGGAACGTCTAAGAGAACCTTGTCCACCTCTTCTTCATATCTGAACTTTGCTCCATCTGCAACAACATATTCGATATTTTTCACTCCAAGAATCTTCATATTTTCCTTCATTCTTCTCATTCTACTCTTTGATATGTCAACAGCTATTATTTTTCCCTTATTTTCCATAAGCTGAGCTATGTGGGATGCTTTTGATCCGGGTGCAGATGCTAAGTCCAAAATTGTTTCATCGGGCTCTGGATCTAAAACGTGTGCAACGTAGCTTGAGGCTAAATCCTGAACTACAAAAAATCCTTTTTTATAAAGCTCAAGTCTTGTAAGCGGTTTTTTGTAATCTAAAACTTTAAAGACATCGAAGAGGGGAGTTTCTTCTAACGAGACACCCTCTTTCTCAAGCCTCTTAATCAAATTTTCCGGGGATATTTTTAGGGTGTTTACCCTTATATAATATCTCTGCTCTTCATTATTAGCTTTAAGTAGTTTTACAGCTTCCTCTTTACTGAAAATTTTCAAAACATATTCAACGAACCATTCTGGATGAAAGTATTTGTATGCTAAATATTTTATCTCATCTTTTTCGTATTTTTTTAGTATGTCCTCTATCTTTATTTTTTCAATTTTTCTGAGGAGAGCATTTACAAGTTTTGCCTTTTTTTCGCTCTTATTTTTTACTATTCTAACTGCGGCATCTGTTGCGAGCGGGGGAGGCACACTTTTAAATTTCATTTCATATACTGCCACTCTTAAAACGTTTCTTGTAAATGGGTCTATTGTGTCTATTTTTCCTTTATCTAAAGCTAAATTTAATAATTTATCTATAATATTCTTCCTTTTAAGAGTTTCATAAACGTAAGCATGAACTACCGCTCTTATTTTTACATCATCTATTTTTCTTTTGTCAAAAATCCTCTTTAAAGACTCTTTTATTGAAACAGATTTTTCTTCTATATATTCAAGAGTCTCCGCAGCTACTTCTTGGTTGACTATCATCCCTTGCTTTTAAAACAGTATTAACTTTTGCCAATGTTATAGTTCTTTTCCATACTCAGCCGGGGTAGGGTAGTTGGTCATCCTACGGGACTGTGGATCCCGTGAGCCGGGTTCAAATCCCGGCCCCGGCCTATTGTTTTACTTGTTTATACTTTCTTTAATCTTCATTTTTATAACTTTAACAATTCTTTCTTTACGAGAATCATTATAAACAATTCTATATTTTCCGATTCTACATTTAAAAATATCTTCTAAATCTTCAAGTCTTCTAATATCATATAACACTTTGTTAAAAAGGTATTATAAGCATAGTTAGTCGGAGATTTGTAAAACTCTCTGATATGATGACCTATCCAACAAACAAAAGTTAAATGATCTTATACATAGAAAAGGGATGCAAATTCATATAAAAACTTCCACTAAATCTTATTTATACGAGGAATTGTTAAGTGGTTCCTTGGAATCATCAAAGACCTTGGGAAAACTTTAAAGAAAAGATAACAACGATAAAACTTTAAAGTCCTAGAAAATATAGGGTAAAGAGGTTATATAATAGGTTATCTATTTTCTTCAAGAACTTTTTGAACTATTGGGAAAATTTAAAGCGTTAAGAGCGTTATTGAAGATTTATTCAGAGTTCCCAAAAATTCTCTTTCTAAAATCTACTAAATAGACATTCTAAATGTTCTGCTACGAAGTTTTGTAGTTTTGTGAATTCTTTTATTTGAGTTACTCATATCTATGGAGTTAAACAATAAAAAACTACAAGCACTTTCTATGTCAGAATTCCTCAGCAAAAAGGATAAACAATAAAAACTATTAAAAAGCTACTATTTTTTACTGAGTTGAGATTCGGCAAGAAGCTAATAACTATATACTTTAAGTTATCTCTTTATTT
>JALTZZ010000037.1 GCA_027051165.1 archaeon
CCCTCTAATAAGCCGGAAACCTCCTTTTTAAACTCCCTAAATTCTTTTCTTAAATCACCAAGCAGGGCTTCCTTGAGCTTATCAACAAGCTTGTCGTAATCTACCATATAGCTTTCAGTTCATCTTAACATTAAAAAACGCTCTTATAACCCTTTTGGTTTTAATTTCTCGCATTTAATTTAGCTACCAACCAGAAAAGATATAAGATCGATTTTTTATCTTCTCATTGCTTGCGAGACTCCTTCCGTAAGGGAGAGGACACGCAAGGTTAGCTAAGAGGGTGGCTTGGTGGAAATGTTTGCTAATGTTAGTGCTGGTAAATGCGATAGCTTAACGGTCCCCTTGCTTAAGCCCAGTTCTACCAGTTTGATCGCTAAGCATGAATATAGTGGGTAAGTAGCTCCGCCACCGTTCGGTGGGCAGGAGTAGGGGGCGCGTCTTAGCTGAGTTGTGGGGTAAGGCGCCTATAAGGGTGTAAACCCCCACGAAGCCCCGCCCTTACGGGCAGGGGTAGTTCACGCTTGGAAAGATAAAACTTAAATAATATCTATCTATCTTTTTTAAGTATGTTTAAGGTCTTGAATGAAAAAGTCAACGAAAAGAGGGAACCAAAAACCGTAGATATTGTGAAGAGATTAGTTGCTATTACAGCTGAAAACGTCGTATTGAAGAACCATCCGATAACAAAACCAACAACGGTATTTAACCCTTCGATGATTATAGAGGGGGACAGTGTTAGAATATATGGGAGGATAATACTTGGATACTTTACGTATGCGAGTGCTATTGCAGAATTTTCCCTTTCCTACGATGAAATATATAGATGTCAACCCAAAATTTACAAAGCAAAGATAACAGTCTATCCAGAGAATAAATACGACTATTGGGGAGTTGAGGATCCGAGGGTATATAAGATAGGGGAAAGCCTTTTAATGACATACTGCGGAAGAACCGTAAACTATTTTAATCCGATGGTGAGAACTGAGAGAACACTTCCAGTTACGGCGATCTTTAAAGAGGGCTCTTGGAAAAAGATATGTGTCTTTAGAGTTCCAGAGGAGCTAAGAAGCTTTGTAATAAGCGATAAGGATGCCTTTCTTGTAAAAACCTCAAAAGGACTTCTACTTTTCCATAGAGTTCACATGCTAAACGAGAAGTTTTACCTGACAATAAGCAGGGTTCCGGTTGATGTTCTAAATTTAAGGCACAACGACTTAAGAGAGATAATAGTTAAAGATACAGTAACGGCATTTGAGACATCGCCATTCGAGGCTAAGCTTGGATGGGCTACTCCGCCTATAAGGATAGGAAAAGAATCACTCGTTTTTATTCACGGTGTGGATAAAAAAACGCACTGCTATAGGGTTTTTGCAGTTCTAATAGACGATGAAGGAAATATAACAGCCATAACACCATACTACATCATGGAGCCAAAGGAAACCTATGAAGTATACGGCGATAGACCATATACGGTATTTCCATGCGGTGCTCAGAAGATAGACGATAAAATTCTCATCTCATACGGAGCTGCCGACTGCGTAATAGGCATAGGGGAAGTTGACCTAAGCGAGCTTCTGCACATACTCGACAGAAACAGATTATAATGGCAGTGCTCCAATAGGTTATTATGGACGTGAGAAGCGTAGAAAATGTAGGCGGTTACATAACGAAAGATGGATCCTTAGTCAAAGAGATATTCCATCCGAACAATTCGAGTGTTAAAAATCAGAGTTTTGCGGTCGCGATAGTTGAAAAAGAGACCAAAGCACACTATCATGTAACTTCAGAGGAGATATACTTTATATTAAAGGGAAAAGGAACAATAATAATAGATGGAAAAGAGAAAGAAGTAAAAGCTGGCGATGTAATACTAATACCGCCAAAAAGCATACATAAAATTAAAAAGAGAGGTAATGAGCCCATTGTCATAGTATGCACCTCAAGTCCAGCCTATTCGCACAGCGACACTGTTCTGGTGGAGTAGATGAAGTTTATAACCACGGAGAGCCTCTTTAGGGTTCATGCGGAGAGATGGCGTAGAAGAATAAAGGAAAGATATACACCGCCAAAAGGAATAGCATTAACGATATTTCTTCCTTGTTCAGCAAAAAAACCTTATTCAAGGTCTGAATCCCATAAACTATTCATAAAAGCCATAAAAAGAGGTGCTGGAGAAAAGAGAACGCTTCTGCACGAGGTTATAGTAACCTCGCCCCTCGGTATAGTTCCGAGGGAGCTCGAAAACCTATATACGGCAAGGAGCTACGATACCGTAGTTACCGGACACTGGAGCTTTGAGGAAATTAAAATTGTAAAGGAGCTTATCTCAGATTACATGGATAAGGCAAAAACAATTGCATATGCGCATATAAACGGAAAATTAAAGGAAATATTTGAGGAAATGGGAATAAAAACAACGAAACACAATATAAAATCAAAAGAAGGTTTAAGAGAGCTTAAAAATTTTATTAAGGAGAATTTAAAAGATAAAAATACAGTATTAAGCATAAAAGAGAGAAAAATAGAGGAAATAAAGAAGATATTTGATTTTCAGTTTGGCTACGGCATCGGAGAAAAAATGCTGAAAAATGGAGTTGAAATTAGAGGAAGGCAGATATTTAGAGATGGTGAGCTCTTAGCTACAATAAACGACAGAGGTTATTTAGCCATTTCAAAAAAAGCTGCGGAAATTCTATATGAAGATGGCATAAATATTGTAGAGCTCTCTAACATCCCAAAAACGAAAAATATATCTGCAAAAAATGTAGAAAATGCTTGCGGTGATATAAGGATAAGAGACGAGGTTGTTCTCGTTCATAGAGGAAAGGTTGTTGGAGTTGGCAGTGCGAGGATGTGGGGCTCAGAAATGACACGTGCAGAAGAGGGAATTGCTGTTGTTGTTAGAAAATTCTTTATATAGTATGGAATTTGAAAAATATGAAGAAGAAATTAAAAAAATATTAAACAGGGATCTTAAAATAAAAGATCTGATAAGGGAGATAGTTCTTGACGTTATGCTCTTATACGAGGACTATATTTCCAGAGGATACTCCTACGATATAACAGAGCATGGTTTATGTAGAACGGAGCTTAGAAGATATAGGAATCTCGGTGAATGGATGGAGAACGAACCAACTGGAGAAAAGGAGCTCTCGCTTACTGGATATATATATCCGAATTATGAAAGAAAAATAGCTGAAAACATTGCAAAAAAACTTAAAGAAGAGTTTATTGACATTAAGCTACCTGATGAAAAGAGGGATGAAATTTCTGGAATACTCAGAGAGCTTATGGGGGATATACTTGAATATATAAAAATGCTGAACATTGAAGAGGCGGAAAGAATCATTAAGAATCGCTCCTTCTAAAAGAAATTATTATATATTTTACTCCCTTAATATCTCTTGTAATTTTATCTTTTATTCTCTTTTCAAAGCTTTCAAGCTCCTTAATGCTAAAGTTTTTGTCAACAAATATTTTTATGTTTAATACTATATGCCTCCTGCTCCCAGTTCCAAAAACCTCAAACTTTTTGAAATCCTCGCTCAATATCTTTTCAACTCTCTCTATAGTTTTTTTATCTATTGTTTTGTCCATTAAGACATCCAAAGAGTTCTTCAAAACTTCTATCCCGATTTTTAATATAAGAACGGATATGAACAGGGCAACGATAGGATCTGCAACTATATATCCAAGTTTAACAAATATAAAACCTAAGACCACAGCAAGCGAGCTGTATGCATCTGTTCTTGAGTGTAAACCTTCAGAAATCAAAGCTGATGAACCTAATTCTCTACCTATCCTTATTTTATACCTTGCTAAAAGCTCCGCAACAACTGCTGAAGCCAGTGCCACATATACTGCAAAAAACTTTGGTTCAGTTGGATTTTTCAATTTTTCGATCACTTCGTTTATTATAAAAATTGATGTGGCAAAAATTGCAATACCAACCACAAGCTCTGCTATGCTCTCCGCTTTGTAGTGCCCATATGGATGATCGCTGTCTGCAGGCTTTTCAGAAACCTTCAATCCTACCCAGACGAGAAAGGAGCTAAATATATCAATTAGAGAATGTATTCCATCGGCTATCAAGGCAGTGCTATTTGCAACAATACCTGCAACAATTTTGAAGGCTGCGAGTGCGGTATTAACGATAGCTGAAACAATGCTTGCTCTCAGCCCCTTCTCTATATCTTCCATGAATCAGCCTACCACTGTAACATCCTCAAATTCCATGCTTGGTGATAGAATATTTGAATACTGCTTGTAATCCTTCCCAAAGCCAGCTATTTTTTTAAGCAACTCAAAAATATTCCCAGAGATTATAGCCTTTTTTATGGGCTTGCCTTTATAAAAAGCATTTCTTGTTTCCACGGAGAAGTCTCCGCTTATTGGATTAGATGTATGGGCTCCGATTAGTCCATAAACCACTAAAACATCTTCATCGTTAGATATACTGCTTATATCACTCTTTATTATAAAATTGCTTGGTTCTATTCTCGGAAGCATGGAGAAGGAATTTCTGAAAGCATTTCCCGTGCTCTCCGTGTTCATCTTTCTTGCATAGAACGTATCGAATAAAAAGCCTTTAATAACACCCTTATCCACCAAGACCTTTTTTTGCGTTTTAACACCTTCGTCATCAAACTTTCTTGTATATAATCCATCTTTTAATGTTCCATCATCTATTATCGTTATTTCTTCAGAAAATATCTCCTTTTCAATCTTATCGTGAAGAAAAGACCTCTTTCTATATATATTTTCTCCGTTAAAGTTTGGAACCAGGGTGTATTCTAAGAGCTCCTGAACAGCAACAGGCTTTAAAATAACGTTTGTTCTTAGTGTATCTATTTTCTCTGGGTTTATACAAGACTTCGCAAGAAAGCACGCCTCTCTTGCAACACCTTCAAAGTCTATACTGAGTCTTGCAGATACATCCATGGAAAATCCTGTTGAATTCTCCTTTACAGTATTTATATAGCACAGAATTCCGCTTTCTTTCTCTATAGCTTCTACTCCGTTTGTGTTGAGTATTTTTGTTTCAGAAAAACTCCAAGAAACGTGCCCAGAGGTTAGATCAACATTCTCGTCTTTACATATATCAATGCAAATCTTAGCACCATTTAATGCATATTCATACGCATTCTCTATCCTTTTATCGTAGTTGCTTATATCTTCATAGCACTGCCTTTCTGGTAGGGAGAGGTCTTCATCAGCTTCGCTAATTTTTGCTGTTTTTAACGCCTTCTCTATGAGCTCCTCATCAAGCCTGCTGGAATATGCAAATCCAAGCTTTTTATCAACAATTACCCTTACGCCATAGCCTTCTGAAATGCTTTCCTTAAAAGAATATATTTTTGAATTTCTAATTGATATTTTATCAGATTTCGACTTAACATAATAAATTTCCGCTTCATCTGCTTTTTTTTCAAGTATTTTTAGAGCTTTTTCTACATCCACGAAGGATATAATATTCATAAATATTTAATAAACTTTCCGTATGAATACTTTCTCCGTATAAAAAGCTTTATTTTAAATAAAAAATTAAATATTCTTAAATCTTCTTGTTAGCATTGTTTGCAGCGCGTGATATTTAAGCATACCCTTAACTTCATTTTGGTCTATGCTTTCCTCGTCAAACGATACAACTTCCTTAGAATAGAGTGAATTTGGAGATCCTCTTGAAACAACCTCAAGACTCTTTACACCAAGCTTAAGCTTAACCCAGCCATTCACCCTTTCTTGGGTTTTGTCTATAAATGAGTCTAAAGCCTCTTTAAGAGGATGCAACCAGTGTCCATGATATATGAGTTTAGACCATTCTCTGTCAACAATTTCCTTGAAAAATAATTCTTCTTTTGTTAAAACAAGCTGTTCTAAGGCATTGTGGGCTGTTATAAGCATGTGTGCTCCGGGAGTTTCGTATATCTCTCTCGACTTTATTCCGAGAATTCTATCTTCTATTATATCCACCCTTCCTATACCATGCGAGCCTGCAACTTCGTTTGCTTTAACCACTATTTCAACGGGATCAAGCCTCTCATTATTTATTGAGATCGGAACTCCGTCTTTAAATTCAACAGTAACTACTTCTTCATCTTTCTTTCTTATTTTTGTCCACTCAAATATATCCTCTATTGGCTCATTCTCCGGATCTTCTAAGATTCCCCCCTCAATGCTTCTTCCCCACAGGTTTTCATCTATGCTGAAGGGTTTATCTATATCAACTGGAATCGGAATTCCATGCTTCTTAGCATACTCAATGCTCGCTTTTCTTGTAAGATTTAATTCCCTTATTGGTGCAACAACCTTAAAGCCAAACGATCTAAATATCGTCTCAAATCTAAACTGATCGTTCCCCTTTCCGGTAGAGCCGTGTGCGATTACGTCAGCTTTCTCTTTTTTTGCAACTTCGACAACCTTAAGTGCTATAAGCGGTCTTGCAAGTGCAGTGCTTAGATAGTATCCTTCATAGCAAGCGTTTGCCTTTATAGCTCTGAATATAAAGTCCCTTGCGAATTCTTCTTTTGCATCTATTGTATAGTGCTTAACAACTCCCAAGCTGTAAGCTTTTTCTTCTATTTTTTTAATCTCTTCCTCTTCAATTCCAACATCTACGGTAACTGTAACTACATCTAACCCATATTTTTCTTGAAGGAGCCTTATGCATACGCTTGTATCAAGACCGCCTGAATATGCAAGCACAGCCTTCATGAGTCAATAGTTTGGTCTTAGGTAATATAAATATTTGCTTCATACAATTTCGCCTCCGCTTAACCTTTCCTTAACACTTCTATAACTTGGTATTTTCTTCTCTCTCCAGAAATGGTTTAGCAGAGCTCTTATAACAGCCTCATTTTCTGAGATTCTCATGCTTCTAAAGGTGATGTGATCTCTTTCAATACTCTTAAGTATGGATATTATATACGTTTTTAGCTCCTCTCTGCATATCTCTATTATATCTTTTCTCGTTTTAGCATCTTTTATCCTCTCCTCAATCCTATTTAGAGGTATTCTTTTCCACATTTCAATATCAAGAGTATTCTCGCTAAACGTAATTTTGTAAAATCCGCCTTTTTTTGAAATCTCATATTTGTATCCAGATGTTATTAAAGCCTCCTCAAGGATATCTATAAAATTTCTTGATTTTATTGTTAAAACATTCTTTTCACTCATTTTTTCAGAGAACCTTTTTATATTATCTATATTCAAAATCTTTTTGAAGTTCTCTCCATAAAATTTCTTAAATATTTCAATTAAAATTCTTGGTACTTTTTCTCCTTGAAAGTCTCCAAATTTTTCTTTTGATCTTCTAATGAACTCATCTTTGTCTTTTCCATGATACCTCAGCTTGTTGTCGCAATATAGAATTATTTTCATTACCATATCTTCCGCTTCTTTATCAAGAACTATAGGTAATTTTGGAAAAAATTTTTCCTTTCTCAAAGAAACATATTCTACACCTTCGTTTATATCTACTTCAGCAAGCTTTGATATTTCAATTGCATACTTTATAGGTATTACTCTTCTGCAGCTCTTCCACATTTTTATAAGTGCTGCCAAGACATATATGTTATAGTCCTTAAACCCAAGGCTGTGTAAATATATAGCGAGTAGCAAATCTTCTTTGCTTACACCAGCTCTTCTTCTTTTTTCTGGTTCTAAACTTCTAAAGCTTTTTAATTCAGAAAGCTTTACTTTATCTATCTTTTTTAGAAAATATCTCCTTGCACTATAACCAACATATCCTTTTTTCTTTAAATCTGATATTCTATGGTAGAACGTGCTTTCAGAAATACCGCAGATTTCCATTATTTCTTTTGATCTTAAACTTCTTTTTTTCATAAGTTTCTCCAAAAATAAATTCTTCATCAAACTCTTTTATTGATATTTCAATGTTTTTCAATTTTTTCATTGCCTTTTTAAACATTTCTCTTGTAAAATCACACCTAAGCTTTATTTTTACCTGTTCGGGAAAGTCTTCGAGATATACAACCTTTTCCATATTTATGTTCTATAAATTTAACAACAATAAAATATTGAATTTTAGAGTTATAAATCTATAATTTCAAAAAAGTGTATTAATTCAATATAGATAAATTTGCGTGCTTGTGGAACATTCATTAAGAATCGTGTCCCTCCAAAAGATTTTTTATGCAGTAATCCATATAATATTAAATGGTGATTGAATGTCTGAGTTCAGCCTTGAAGAAGTAAATAAAGTTAAGGACTGGAACAACATGACGGATATTGAGAAGAAACATGTCCCAGCAATAGAAGCTCCAGATAAGGTTAAAGCTGGAGAAGCTTTTGATGTTTTAATAGAAGTAGGCAAATACATGAAGCATCCAAATGAGCTGAACCACTGGATAAACTGGATAGGACTTTGGATAGATAAAAGACCGGTAGCATTTGTAAATCTATATCCAACGGTAAGCGAGCCCGTTGTTAGGTTTAGAATAAAAATAGATAGTGTTGGAAAAAAGAAAATCGTTGCAAGGGAATTTTGTAATCTGCACGGAGTGTGGCAGAACGAGAAGGAGATTGGGGTGGAGTAGGTGCCAAAAGCTTCTGAAGAGCTCTTAGATATGCTCGACATGGCTGTTGCAAGGGAGTTGCAGGTGTCAATACAGTATATGTGGCACTACATACTTGCTAAGGGTATAGATGGATTTGCGGTTAGAGATGTCTTTAAAGAGATCGCTATTACCGAGATGAAGCATGCTGAAAAAATTGCGGAGAGGCTTGTATATTACGGAAGAGTTCCAACAACTAAGCCAAGTGAAATTACATTAGGAAAAAATTTAAGGGAATTCCTTGAAATTGATAAAAAAGCTGAAGAAGATGCTATTGAACTGTATAGAAGGATTATAAAGAGGGCTCAAGAAGAGGAAGATTATACAACTGAACAGCTTTTTAAAGAAATATTAAGCGATGAGGAGAAGCACTACGATATATTCTCAAGTCTCCTTTGATATTTTTTATTTTATTTTTTGTTTTTAACATTCAATTTAATTGAAGACATTAACGTTTTTGTTCTATCCCATGCCCATGTTACCGAAGGATTACAATCCACATGAAGTCGAAATAAAGTGGCAGAAATTCTGGGAAGAGAAGGGAATTTACAGATTTGATGAGAAAAATCTTGAAAGGGCTTACGTTATAGATACTCCGCCGCCTTATCCTACTGGTGAGCTTCATTTGGGTCACGTCCTTAACTGGGTCTACATGGACATAGTGGCGAGATATCTGAGGATGAAGGGATACAACGTTATGTTTCCTCAAGGTTGGGACTGCCACGGCTTGCCTACAGAGGTTAAAGTCGAAGAGATCCACGGAATAAAGAAGAACGATATCCCAAAGGAAGAGTTTAGAAAGCTTTGCATAGAGCTTACGACGAAGAACATTGAGAGAATGAAGAGGCAGATGAAGAGACTCGGCTTTTCTATAGACTGGAGCAGGGAATACATAACGATGACAAAGGATTACATAAGGAAGAGCCAGCTTGCCTTTGTAAGGATGTTTAAAGATGGGCTTATATACCAAGGAAGGCATGCTGTAAACTACTGTCCAAGGTGTGAGACCGTTATAGCGTTTGCAGAGGTTGAATACGATACAAGAGAAAGCTATCTGAACTATATAAAGTTTTATCACGACGAGGGATACGTTGTAATTGCAACAACGAGACCTGAGCTGTTAGCGGCATGCGTAGCTGTGGCTGTAAATCCAAAGGATAAGCGATACAAGCATCTCGTTGGAAAGACGTTGAGAACACCGATATACAACAGAGAGGTAAAGGTTATCGAAGATGAAGCTGTTGACATGGATTTTGGAACTGGTATAGTCATGATCTGCACCTTTGGAGATAAGCAAGACGTTGAATGGGTTAAAAAGCATAACCTTGATGTTATAAAGCTTATAGATAAAAATGGGAGGCTTGGCAAAGAAGCTGGAAGATACGCTGGCTTAAGTGTTGAGGAGGCGAGAAAAAGAATTATAGAAGACCTCGAAAAGGAAGGACATTTGATAAAGAAGGAAAAGATTTCGCAGAACGTTGGAAGGTGCTGGAGGTGCAAAACCCCAATAGAGATTCTTGAGGAGAAGCAGTGGTTTGTTAAAGTAAGGGATATGAAGGAAAAGATTCTTAAGGCTGCTGAAAAAATAGAGTGGATACCAGATTACATGAAGCACAGGCTTATAAACTGGGTTAACTCAATGACTTGGGACTGGGTTATATCGAGGCAGAGAATATTTGCTACCCCCATTCCAGTATGGTATTGCAAGAACTGCGGCTATGTAATGGTTGCCAAGGAAGAATGGCTTCCAGTTTTTCCGGAGAACGAAAACCCTCGTGAACCTTGTCCAAAGTGCGGAAGCACAAGCTTCGAGCCAGAGAGAGACGTCTTAGATACGTGGATGGATTCGAGCATTACTCCCCTCGTTATAGCAGGCTGGCCAGATAACAGAGAACTTTTTGAAAAGCTCTATCCAACACATTTAAGACCGCAAGGGCATGATATAATTAGAACATGGGCGTTCTACACGATAGTTAAAAGCTTAGCACTAACAGGTAGCATACCCTGGTTTAGAATCCTTATAAACGGAATGGTTCTTGGAGAAGATGGAAGGAAGATGAGTAAGAGCTTGGGAAACGTTGTCGAGCCAGATGAAATGATAAAAAAATACGGTGCAGATGCACTTAGACAGTGGGCTGCAATGGGCGGGAGCGTAGGCAGCGATATACCTTTCAGTGAGAAGGATGTAAAGTTTGGAAACAGATTTTTAAGGAAGTTCTACAATGCAATTAGGTTTGCAAGCCAGTTCTTTGATGACTTTAAAGAAGATTCAAGCAAGAAATTTGATATAGTGGATAGGTGGATACTGAGTAAGCTAAATAGACTAATAGAAAAGGTTGACAGCTATCTTGCAGATTACAGATTTGACAAAGCTATAATTTCAATACACGACTTTGTGTGGCACGACTTCTGCGACAATTATATAGAGGAGGTCAAACATAGACTTTATTCAAAGAAAGATGAAGAAAGCATGCAAGCAGCTATATACACGCTTAGGGAGGTAATTGAAAAAACAATAAAACTCTTAGCCCCGTTTACCCCACACTTCTGTGAGGAGATATATCAGATGTTCTTCAGCAAGGGGGAGAGCATACACGAAACAAAGTTTCCAGAACCGAAGAGAGAGTTCATAAGCGATGAGTATGAGGCTAAGGGAGAGATTATAAACAAAATAATCTCCGCTATAAGGAAGTTTAAAAGCGAAAGGAAGCTTCCTTTAAGCTATGAAATAAAAGAAGTAATCATACATTCTAAAGACAGCAAGGAAATAGAGGAGGCAATAAAAAGCGGTATAGAAACCATAAAAGGAACCGCAAGAATAAAAGATCTTAAGATTGAGCATGTTGAAATAGAGGAAAAAGTAACCGACATCGTTCCTAACTATGCATTGATAGGTCCAAAATTTAGAGAAAAAGCAAAAAAAGTGATTGATTTCATAAAAAATAATAAAGAGCTTGTAGCTAAAAAGATAAATGAGGGAATAACTGTTAACATTGATGGAGAAGAGATTTTGCTGACAAAGGACTATATAAAGGAAATAAAGAAGGTTGCCGTAGTTAAAGGGGAAAAAGTATCTGTTATTATTCCAGAGCATGTAGATATTAAAATTATTATTAAAGAATAACTAAAAATCTGCTAATTAGCAATTTATTTTTAACTTTATTATTTTTATTAACTCTTATAACTCTGGTTGAAAATTTCTCACTGGCTAAAAAACAAATAACGAAAAACATTATTTGAACGATTTTCAGCTAACGACCAGGAAATTTATATTTTAAATTTGACAACAGAAAACATGTTCACTAAGAATTTATAAGAAATCTGAAGTCACCGACAACAATAAAGACAGGATTTAGATTTTTAAATGCTATATCCCCAGCAAGTTCATAGCTTTTACTTATATTTACAATTAATGCTTCTCTAAAAATTCCCAACTCTTTCATTTTATTTATAACTCTTGTAGCCACTCCTATCCTTGCGGCGTTGACGATAACGATACTTCTTATACTTTTATTTTCTAAGGCTATCTCAAGCATTTTCTCAATATCTTTTGTTCCACCAAAAAAAGCTTTATCAACGGAATTCTCTCTAAGGAAATCCATTCCATGAGACTTAATGACAGCTATGTTTCTACTTTCAGGTTTAAAATTCTTTATAGCATTCTCATCAATATCAACTGCATAGACAAACTTAAAATACTTTGAAAATTCTAAGCTCACCTTTCCGCTACCAAAGCCAATATCAGCAACGGTTTCCTCTTTATTCGGCTCAAGCTTTTTGAGAACGATCCCAATTATCTCATCCTTTGTAACCTTCATTTTATCACCTTGCAATTGCTATTGTGACGTTTCCATAAACTTTTTTTGGTAGAAGGAGCTTCTTCTCCTGCGAGTAATAAAGGGCACACGCTTCAGCAACACTTTTTAGCCCTATTATCTTTGCTTTTGATTCTTCAACGTTCATACTATTTATTTCATTACTATCAACAAAAAGAAGAGGTTTTTTGAGCTTATCTATAGCCTCTATTATACCCTTTTCTTTCTTCTTAATGCTTGCAGTTGCAAATAGTTTTACATCTTCTATCTTGGCGTTTATTTCCTTTAGGGCACTTTCTATAGCCTCTAAAACTTCTTCGCTCCTAACACCTTTTCTTGATCCTATTCCTACACACAGACCTTCTTTGAACTCCATTTCAGTTGTTATAACTGGAGTAAGACCATGTTTTGCAAGAAGGCTTGCTACTTTGTTTGCTCCTTTGTGACCACCTATAAGTGGCACTGCAAACTTAAGGTTCTTGTCAACGACAACAATAGCTGGATCCCTCCATTTGCTCTCTAAAAGGGGTGCAATCTTTCTGACAACGATTCCACTTGCCATAATTGCGACTATAACATCGTATTTATCAAATAGCCTCTCAAAAATATCATTGCTGTATTCTACAAGCTCTGCATTCAGATATTTTTCCAGTTTTTTTGCTTTCTCAAAGTCCTTGGGGAAATGAACAACCGCTATTCTTTTTTTCATTGTTCTCTACCTTCTGGATGATCTGTTTTCTCCTATTAATTTAACATCAAAACTTCTCAATGCAAACTTAGTGGTTTACATATGTTCATAGTTTAGTTAGATTTATATGCCCTACATTACGTCACTAAAAACTGGGAGGTGTTGAAGATATGCATATTGCTGAAGGTTTCTTGCCACCGATGTGGGCTCTTTTCTGGTATATCGTTGCAGTGCCTATAGTAGCTTATGGAGCGTATAAAACATGGAAGCTTATTAAGGAGGACGAAAAGAAAAAAGTTTTGGTTGCCGTAGCAGGAGCTTTTATATTCGTTTTATCTGCGTTGAAGATGCCGAGCGTAACGGGTAGTTGTTCGCATCCAACGGGCACGGGTTTAGCTGTTGTGCTTTTTGGTCCAGCAGTGACGGCGTTTTTATCGAGTTTGGTGCTTCTTTATCAGGCTATACTTCTAGCCCATGGTGGAATAACAACCCTTGGAGCAAATATTACATCTATGGGTATTGCTGGTCCCTTAGTCGGTTGGCTATTCTATATAGCATTTAAGAGACTTAATCATACACTCGCAGTCTTTTTAGCGGTGGCAATGGCAGACCTATTTACCTATGTGATAACCTCGCTACAACTTGCACTTGCCTTTCCCGGTGAAAGTGTATTAAAGTCCTTTGAGACATTCCTCGCAATATTTGCGGTTACTCAGGTGCCATTAGCAGTCATAGAAGCAATAGTTGCTCTTGGAGTGTTTAAGTATTTTGTTGAACCGGTTTACCTTGCAAAGGGTGTTGCCGCATGATTCGCATACTATCTTTTCTTCTATCTTTAATCTTTATAGGAGCAGTGTATGCAGAAGAGTGGGCGGGAGCGGATGAGCTTGCAGAGGAAAAAATAGCTGAAATAGACCCCAATTATGAGCCATGGTTTGAACCTATATTTGAACCCCCAAGCGGTGAGATAGAAACCTTCTTCTTCAGTCTACAAGCGGCAGTAGGTGCTTTTATACTCGGATACTACATAGGCAAAAAGAGGGGGTAAGATGTTTGATCAGATTGCAGGTAGTACAAAGTTAAAGCTAAGCGGAAAGGCGAAGGTGATACTTGCATTTACTTCCTTTTTAGCGGTGATGCTTGGAAACAGCCTTTCTCACATAGCTGCGATTGTAATTTTTTCTGTAATTATTTTGTATTCAGGAGTTAAACCACGCCTTTACTTAAAAATGCTTACAATTCCACTTTTATTCATAATTCCGGGGATCATAGTTATTTCGATAATAAATGGGGAAGAAAGGGTCTTCTGGATAATAAAAAAGGAAGGACTTGAAACAGCTTTTAACACATTTCTACGGTCATTTTCTTCGATTACAGTTCTATACTTCCTCATAACCACAACAACACTTCCAGAGATCTTTTCGTCTTTAAGAAAGATAACACCAAGCTTTGTCCTTGAGATTGCAACACTGATGTACAGAGCTATACAGATACTTGTTGATGAGATATTCAGAATAAAGAGAGCACAAGAAGCAAGGCTGGGTTATATAAACTTTAAAAGGGGGTTAAATTCTTTTTCTTTCCTTATAAACGTTCTATTAATAAAGAGCTTTAAAAGGGCGGAGAAGTTTTCGATAGCGATGGAGAACAGATGCTATACCGGAAAAATTCCCCATATGGATAGAAATCTTTCTTTTAGAGAAATTATTATTATATTGCTCATAAACACAGTTATAATACTGCCAAGGTGGTTTGATGTTCAGATTGCATGACGTTCATTATTACTATGACGATGGAACTCATGCTTTAAAGGGAATAAGCATAGAAATAAACAAAAAAAGGACTGTTATTGTTGGAAATAATGGAGCTGGGAAAACGACACTTCTAATGCATTTAAACGGTCTACTTAAGCCAAAAAAAGGCTATGTGGAATATAGAGGTAAAAAGATTAGATATGATAAAAAATCCCTTATAGAACTTAGGAAAGAAGTTTCTCTTGTATTTCAAAATCCAGATGACCAGATAGTCGCTCCTACAGTTGAACAGGACGTTGCCTTTGGTCTTGTAAACATTGGTATAGAGGATTTTGAAGAGAGGGTTAAAGAGGCACTTGAAATCGTTGGTCTAAAGGGGTACGAAAAAAGGCTCTGTAGCAGTCTGAGCTTTGGAGAGAAGAAGAAAGTTGCAATAGCAGGTGTGCTTGTAATGAAGCCAAGAGTAATGCTTCTTGATGAGCCGACAAGCGGTTTAGATCCAAAGAGCAAGAAAGAATTTACTGAAATCCTTGAGGGGATTGATTCAATGCTAATAATAACAACCCATGACATGGACTTTGCCCATGAATTTGCTAACGAAATAATAGTCATGAACAATGGTAGAATCGTTGAAAAGGGTTTGCCGGAAGTTGTTTTTTTAAGAGATCTGGAGAAGTACGGATTAAGAAGTCCAGTAGTTGTTGAAATATATAAATCTCTTGGATTAAACGAAAAGCTTCCAAGGAAAATTGAGGATCTCATAAAAATTATTAAACAACAGCGAGCATAATCGTCTTGCAAATGTTACCATAGCTAAGAATAGAGATGCTGTATATAGTTGGTATTGGTCCTGGTGGCGAAGATTATTTAACTTTAAGGGCTAAGGAAGTTTTGAGCAGTGTTGATGTTGTTCTCGGACATAAAAGATATATAGAGCTAATAAGAGATTTTTTAAGAAAAAGCAATCCAAAGGCAGAGATAATAGAGAGTAGAATGGGTAAGGAGGTTGAGAGAGCAAAGCTTGCAATAGAGCTCTCAAAGAGCAAAAATGTTGCTCTTGTAAGCGGTGGGGACCCAAATATATATGGCATCGGAAACCTTGTTTTGGAAATTTTGGCAAAGCACAATATTAATATTGACTTTGAGGTTGTTCCTGGGATAAGCGCCTTCAATATTGCTGGAGCACTCCTCGGCTCACCCTTTCTCGATGTTGCTATAATAAACCTCAGCGACCTTCTCGTGCCGTGGGAGGAGATAGAAAGAAGGCTTATAAATGCTCTTAAAGCAGATTTTGTGCTTGCTCTCTATAACCCATCAAGCAGGAGAAGGAAGGAGAAGTTCAAACAGGTTCTGGATATAATAAAAAAGTATAGACCAAAGGCTTTAGTTGGTATTGTTAGCAATGCAAGCAGAGAGGGAGAAGAAAGATTCATATGCAGGATAGATGAATTAAGCGAAGATAAGGTCGGGATGAGCACAATTTTAATAGTGGGAAATTCAAAAACTTTTAAGTGGCATAAATATATGATAACCCCAAGAGGATACAGCAGGAAGTATGAGCTATGATCCTTGATTTTGGTGATTACACCGATGAAGCAATAGATATAGCAAAAAGAAGCTATGAAATTTCAAGTAGAATAGTTAAGGGAGATAGCTATGAGGATATAATAAAAAAAAGGGCTGTTATAGCTACCGGAAATGTAAGGGTTGCAAAGCTTATTGTTTTTAGGGGTAATCCGATAGAAAGGGGGATAGAGGCTCTGAGGATAGGAACAAGGATATTCTGCGATGTTGAGATGGTAAGGGTTGGCATAAGATACGATAATGTTGTGAGCGTTGTTAAAAACTCAAAAAGCAAAAACAGAACGAGGGTTTATTCCGGCTTCATTGAGGTTGGTGAAGACCTCAACGATTCTATAGTTGTAGTTGGCAACTCTCCTTCAGGAGCAATGGCTATATATGAGCTTGTTAAGAGGGGAATAAAGCCAGAGCTTGTGGTTGCAACCCCAGTGGGATTTGTAAACGCAGCGAGAGCTAAATATCTTATAAGAACCCTCGATATCCCAAGTATAACAACGAGAGGAAGCATAGGAGGCAGCTCCATAGCGGTTTCAATAATAAACTCAATAATAGACCTCCATAGGGAGAGATGATAAGGGACCCTATAGAGCTATGGGTTTATCCAAAGGAATGGGTTGAAAAGTGTAGTGAAGTAAATTCCCTCAGCCTTAAAGAAATAAAAAAGCTTGTTGATAGTGGTTTTTATATAATAAAATCAGATGGCAGATTTATTAAGAGGGGAATAACAACGGGAACTACAGCAAGCTTAGCTGTTAAGGCAAGCATACTTTCTTTGCTCAGCGATTTAGACGTCGTGGATGTTAAAACACCAGTAGGCATAACGGTCAGAGCGGAGGTTTATGCAAAGAAAGGGCGTGCAGTTGCAAAAAAGTTTAGCGGCTATCATGCTTTCGATGTAACTAGAGGTATAGAGATCGTTGCAAGGACTATTAAAGATGCTGGTGTATATTTTGGCTATGGTATTGGCGAGCTAAAGGGAAAGAAGGCTGTTTCAGAGAAGGCAAGATGGCAGATAGAGAATGCATATAAAGAAGCGGTAGAAATTCTCGGTAAGGAGGTTGGTGTTCTTGTTGAGATACCAAGGGCAATGGAGATATACAATAAAACTGGCAATGAAAGATTCGGAATAAAAAACGGCATTTCTATTCTTGGAACAACGGGCTTCGTTGAGCCTTGGTGCAGGGAGCTAATAGATGTGAAGAAAGAGATTTGCAAGCAGTATGATATGGTTGCAATAACCACTGGAAGAAAGGGTTTTGAGTTTGCCCTGAAATATATGGGAGAATATAAGCCAATGGTTGTTGGTGTGTATGTTGAGGAGTTTCTAAAGGAGCTCGACAATAGAGAGATTGCAGTTGTGGGCTTACCTTCTCTTTTGCTAAAGTGGGCGGACAAAAATTTAAAGGGAAGAATTTTAAGGCATGCAGATAAAGAATTTATAAAAAGGCATGCTGTGAAAATCCTTGAGAAGGCAAGGAGAATTGCAAACATTAGAGAGGTTGTTTTGATAGATGAAAAAGGAGGTATTTTGACTTGGTTAAGGTAGTTGGAGTTGGTGCAGCTCCAAATCAGATTACTCTCGAAGCCATAAAGGCTGTATCAAAGGCAAATAAGGTTTATGGAAGTAAAAGAGCTATAGAAACCGTCAAAGAATATATAAGAGGTGAATATGAAATAATAAAAGATTTCAGCAAAATGGAGGTTGATAAAGATGCTGTTTTTCTATCAACTGGTGATCCTATGGTTTCTGGTTTGGGAACCCTTTTAGCTAAAAGAGGTTACGATATAGAGGTTGTTCCGGGAATTTCCTCTGTGCAATTAGTTCTTGCAAGGCTTAAAATGGATCTCTGTGAGTGCTGTGTTGTAGATGCTCATGCAAAAACAGATTATATTGAAGAGATTGAAAAGATCGTTAAAATCAGAAGAAGTATAATTATACTTGGGGATAAAAATACTGATTTGAGAAAAATAAAAGAAGTTGCGGAAAAATTTAATGCACAGCTTTTTCTCTGTGAAAATCTTGGATACGAAGATGAAAGAATAGTTGAGGTTACGGAGGAGATTCCTGAGGTAAGGAGTTCCTTAGCTATAGCTGTTTTAAAGGTGAAATAGATGCTCGTAGGTGTAAGTCTTGGACCTGGTGATCCTGAGCTTCTGACTTTAAAGGCGGTTAGGGTTTTAAAGGAAGCTGATAAGGTATATGTGCCCGGAGAGCTTGCATACAGAATAGCGAAGAACTTCTGTGAGCCTGAGATTATTGAGATACCGATGGGTAAGGGTAAGGAATATGCACCAAAGATAGCAGAGAGGCTTGCAAAGGAAGCAAAGGATAGGCTCATAGCCTATGCAACCCTAGGGGATATACACTTTTTTTCAACATTCATGCTCATAAGGAAGATCATAAAGGAGAATTATCCAGAGGTCGAGATTAAAACAATTCCGGGAGTTGCGAGCTTTGTGGCAGCCTTTTCTCTTCTGAATAGGGATGTTGATAAGCCCTTCAAGGTAGCCACGCAAGGAAACTTCGATGAGGAGGTTTTAATAGTCCTGAAGGTTAAGAGACCCAAGAAAGTTGCAGAGAAAATGAAGGAGCTTGGGTATGGAGATATAGTTCTTGTGGAAAGAGCTTTTATGGACGGAGAAAGGATAGCAAGGGAGCTTCCAGAAAAGAGCAGCTACTTCAGCATGCTCATAGGTTATAAGTAGGGTTTACATGTGTAAGCAGATCAGTTAGTTTTATATACATAAAATAAAACCACGTGCCTTATGATCGGAATTATGCTTGTTGGTCATGGAAGCCGGTTGAAGGAGGGAAACCTCATATATGAGAGGATAGCTGAAATGGTCAGAGAAAAAACGGATTTTGAGGTTGAGGTTGGATATATGAAGCATGGGAGGAGTATCAAGGGAGCCTATGAAAATCTTGTTAAAAAGGGAGTAAAGAAGATAGTTGTTGTGCCACTTTTCCTATTACCTGGTCTCCACGTTACAGAGGATATTCCCATTATACTTGGATTGAAAGAAGGTGAGGCTGAAGGCGAAAAAATAGATCCTGTAGAGGGGGTTGAAATAATCTATACGGAACCTATAGGTGCTGATCATAGGCTTGCTGAGATAGTTGTTGATAGGGTAAGGAGGTATCTATGAAGGTATATTTTGTGAGCTTTGGACCTGGAGATTTGGGGCTTTTAACCCTTAAAGGATATAAAATACTCAAAGAATCTGATGTTATAATATATCCCGGATCTCTTATTCATGAAGAGTTTTTAAAGGAGTTTAAGGCTAAAAAAATAGATAGTTTTGGCAAGAAACTTGAGGAGATTGTTGATATAATTTATAACTATGCAAAAAAGGGGTTAAAGGTAAGCAGAATTGTCTCAGGGGATGCGAGTATATTCAGTGCTGTTAAGGAGCAAATAGATTTGCTTGAGGAAAGGGGAATAGAGTGTGAAATAATACCAGGAGTGAGCTCCGTCTTTGCAAGTGCTTCAGTGCTGAAAACTGAGCTTACATTGCCCAATGTAGCAAGCGGTGTTGCAATTTTAAGACCAAAAGGGAGAACCCTTGAAAGGGATTACATTGAAGAGGTTGCAAAAACAGATTTAACTATGGTAATGCTGCTTGGAGTAGATAAAATAGAGGATATTGCTAAGAGAATAGCAAAATATAGACCAAAGAACACATCTGTGGCAGTTGTTTATAAGGTGAGCAGAAGAGAGCAAAGAATAATAGAGGGCACACTTATAGATATAGCTGAGAAAGTTAAAAAAGCTGGAATAAAAAGAACAGCGGTAATAATTGTTGGAGATGTTCTGAAGACAAGAGAATATGGAGAGTCAAAGCTTTATGCTTAATGAATATTTTTAAGCTCTTATAATACTTTTGATTAGAAGTTTCTTACAAGCATATATATTAAAAATTATCTCGATATAAAGATACAATCTTGTAAAATGTATCATTTAGACTATTTTCGGCTACTATTCAGAAAAGTTATAAGAGCAGGGTTTGTTGAGAAATTCTAAAGATGGAACAACCATGAACAAACAGAAGCATCTACGGGCGGAGAAGACCCGTATATACCTATGCCCAGCTACTGGCAAGTATATGATAGACTTAGTGAGATAAATAACTTTCGCAAGGTATTTGAAGAAGCGAAAGGGATAGCAGAAGAGCTTGAAGATCCATTTGAGCAGAAGAAGAGGGGAAGGAAGCTAAAAGCATCTCCAAAGGAAGCTGGGGCATTGCTTATTGTGATAAGAGGACTAAACATGACGTTTAGAGAGGGGGAATACATGGCGAGAGAGCTTGGCTACGAGCTTGATCACATATTTTAAGATGATCCCCGAGGATTGGCTGAAGAAAGCGATTAAACTTCTTTACAGCAAGATTAATGGGACTGAATTTTTTCGTA
>JALTZZ010000038.1 GCA_027051165.1 archaeon
GGTCAGGTAAATATACATATTTTAACAGGGGACTCGTTTTCATTTAAAAAGAAAAAACCGATTCAAAAATGTTTGATAATAAAACATTATTGTAGTAGCTTCATCTTCACAAGGCACATTTCATCAAACAACTTTGCCATTTCTGTATAAATCTTTTATAAGATCAACAGCTACGCACAGCATGCACAGGCTGACTTCTCCCAGCTTCTTAATCAGCCACTTCTCAGCAATCGTTAAAAATACGGCTTCGATGTATGGAACACCTCTTTTTTCCAATTCCGCCGCTTCCAGAGCCATGCTCCATGCGTTCTCCTCAGCCCATTCCTTAAAATCTTTCGGAAGCATGCATGCAAATTCCTTTTCACTGTAGAATCCTTCAAATCTATAAGCTTTCTGACAATGATCTTCGCCCTCTCGCACATTATAAGGTTTCGAATTTTTAAAAACAGATGCTCACAGCTGTGAAGGTGCACAGGATGAAGAAAAAAGAAAAAATTAAATTTCATACCTCGCTGGCATCTCCAATATCCAGTCCTTGAACTCATCGCCGTGCACCTTAACTAAAGCCCTGAATCCGTGGATAAGAACCTCTTCTGAAGTCATTCCCAGAACTTTTTTAAACCTTTCAAGCTTTTCCATCGTTTCTTTGTGAACGACGGTGGCGAAAGGATACTTCCTGCTGCTGAGCTTTATCGCTGGAAGACCGTTCGGAACGCTCAGCTTGCCGTCTCTGAATCCCAAGACAATCTCCCAGCTGTCCTCTGTATTCATGGCTATGTAGTATGTGAGCCTCACCAGACAGTAGTCAATGTCGTCCCAGTTTTCCCTGAAATACTTCGCAAGATTTTTTGGCAGTTTTACCTCAAGGATCTGGAGGTGCTCATCCATAAGCTTCCTGATGATTTCATCGCTCACCTCTCTTACTTTTCCTCCGCCTTTGAGCTTGCCTTTCACAACTTCCCCCTCGAAAATCTCTCCCTCGTCGTAGAACTCTGCTCTGCACTTATGCTTCTCCGTGATCTTTCTTACTATGTTCAGAATAACCAGAACGTCGAAGTCGCAGTCCTCCGTTTTGCAGAATCCGTAGACCTCATATCCTTTGGTTCTTTCGCAGACCTCTATCTTCCTGAAGTCGAGCTTATACAGCAGCATCCTCTCGTATTTGTATTTTTCAAGCTCTTCCCTCGTGTAGCTCTTCACGCATCCGCTTTTCAGATATATATTAAGCATCGCTAAGTTTTTCGGAACCACGTCTTCAAGCTTTCTCAGGAACTTCTCCGCTTCTTCGCCCTTAAGCGTTTTGACTTTAACGGCAGCTCTGATCGCAATGTATGGAGTTTCGCAATACCAGTATTTATACTGCTCCGCAAGCTTCTCAAAGTCATACATTATCTTCTCAGCTTTCTTCTTATTCTCGGCAAAAAAAGTGTAGTGGCAGGTTCTGCCCATGGAGATCACCTCTGCTTTACGAGAAGCTCTGCTTCGCTGTGGAAATCTTCCAAAAGCTCCTTTGTAATGTAAATTGTCGCCAGCGCCTTTGAGAACGGATTTTTCTCTATGTTCTCTATCTCAGCCCTCATTATATCTTTTGCAGCTCTCAGCTTTTTCTTCAGTTCATCGTCCCTCACTTCTACATCTCTCAGCAGTTCATGAACTACGCTTAGAACGTTAAAAACGGCTTCCGTTTCGTTTTTGCTGATGCTTTTTATCTCGTTTTTAACAAAACTTACTAAAAGTGCAATTCTATCTACAAAAATAACAACCCCCGCCATTCCGCACCACCAATAAGTAGAGAGCTTAAAAATACAAACCCTCACAGCTGTGAAGCCTCCTGCTGTGCAATCTCTCACAGCTGTGAAAATTAATTCAGCATAAGATATCATTGAAACCTCAGGGAAAAATCAATTAAAAAATAAAGAAAAATTAATTTGCATCACATGTGAACTGCATTTGTGTATATTTTCTAAGTGTCTCACCGAGCTGTTGAGAAAGCTCATCGAGCACCTGCCTGACCGCTATCAGCAGAGACGCGGCTTTCACGTATGGATCGAAAAGCTCATGATTGGCTGTTATCTTTTCAAGCTCTCTTTTAATCTCTCCTTTCAGAGATTCTACTTTTTTCTGCAGGCTTTTATCCTTTGGATGCAAATCTGTTTCTGCTAAAATTCCGTGAACGATGTAGATAGTTTTTAGTGCAAAATCAACGTTGTTTGTGCTCTGGCTCCTTATATTCTCCACGGCTGCTTTTATTATAACATCCAACAAAAGCTTATCCCCCACCACCGCCATCACCAACATATTAAAAGCTTAAAAAATCGAACCTTCACAGCTGTGAGGAAATGAGCTTTTAAATTCTCATAAGAGGCATGGACTGGTTTATAGAGGATGTAAAAAAGGATGTGGAAAACCTTCTGGAAGGGAAGAGTGAGGATGAAAGGATAAGGATTTTGAGAGAGCTCGCATCATACAGAAGCGACTATCAGAACGCTCCGGATTTAATGGAGAAGATTAAGAGAGCGAGAAGCTACATTGCAAAGCAGATGCTTCAGGAAATCTCTATAGACAGCTCAGAAAATCTCAGTAGAATTGAGGAGAAAATTGATAAAATAGAGAGAAAGGTAGATCTGATTCTGCAGATTCTCGAAGAGTTAAAAAATCAATCCTTTCGGGAAGAGAAAAAATCCGGAGAATCCTTTCGTTACTCCGGAGAATATAGAGAAGCAAGAAGAGATGATGAAGCCAAAAACCTCAGCGAATCCGCTAAGAAGGTTTACGAATTTATTAAACAGAATAACGGAGCGACTTTTTCGCAGATAATGAACTACTTGGGCATGAGCAGGCAGGAAGTGCTTAGAGCCACCGCTGAGCTCTTCGAGCATAGACTTATAAGGAAGGACAGGGAGCACTACATGCCCCGCTGATTTCACAGCTGTGAGGAAATCAGTTTAAAAGCTGATAACAAGCCATGAACCCAAGAGTGCTGCTCATCGGCTTGACCGCATTAGCTTTGTTGGATGCCGTGCATGCACAGTCCATATCAGGACCGAGCCTGAGCCAGATAGCTGCAGAGCTTGCACAGTGGCTTGAGGGCGTGCAGAAGATCGGATTCTTTTTGGGAATGCTTACAACTGCGGTGGGATTCATAGTAAAAACTCTTGCGAAGAAAGTGCCCGGTGAGGTAGGAGCAAGGCTCGACACGATGGCAACGGGAATCATCGCTGCCGGAGCTATCGCAGCCATAGGCGTGCTTGCTGGTCCGTATTTTATAAAAGTTCTTGCCGAGAAGTTCTTCGGATACTCACCGACACCATGATAGGGATAATATTCGCATTTATTGCAGGGATGCAGGAAGACTTAAACACAATGATAATCTTTCTTATTTTAGCTTTCATCAGCGAGCTCGTGTTTTCAGGCTTGCTTGCGGAAAAGAAGACCACAAAGCTGAAGAAACAAATAAAAGAGCTTAAAGATGAAAATACATCTCTTTTTTTAGAAATAAGAAAAAAAGAGAAGGAAATTGAAGAGCTTAAGAGTGTTATTGCGAGAATGAGGGAGAAGCTGAATCAGTTCTCATCTCAAAAGGATGAAAATTTGGCTAAAGCTATACTAAAGAGCGGATTTAAAAAATAAACAAAAAAACTAAATTAAATACCTCGCTGGAACTTCCTTTATCCAGCTCTGAAACATGTATTCATGATTTAGAACCACCGCTCTGAATCCAAGCTTCAGTATTTCATCCTCAGTCATATCGAGAGCTTTCTTCAGTCTTTCAATGGTTTCATAGGTTTCCTTGTGGATGAGCGTTGCAAACGGATATTCTTCATCGCTAAATTTTACTGCCGGAAGGTTCTTTGGTATTTCAAGCTTCCCCTGCTTTCTTCCAAACAGAACATCCCAAGAAGATTCGCTGTTTGCTACAAAATACATCAGCCTTCTTACGCTGTAATCTATGTAGTCGGGATACTGCTTGAAGAACTTTGCAAGATTCTTCGGTATCCTTACTTCAAGTATCTCGAAGTGCTTTTCCCTTAGCTCTGCTATCATATCATCGTTCACATCCATGCCCTTCAGCTTGCCTTTTACGATATCGCCGTAGTATACTTCACCCTCATCCTCAAACCTCACTTTGATTCCATATTTTTCTGAGATTTTCCTTGCAACATTCAGCAGATACAGAACGTCGAAATCGCAGTTCTCTGTTTTGCACCATCCGTAAACTTCGTATCCTCTTGCTCTCTTGTAAACTCTTATTTTCCAGACCCTTTCAAGATATTTCTTGAAATCAGCAATCTTTATAAACTCTTTGAAGCCTTCGTAGGTCATTTTGTCTGCTTTTATAAAACCTTCTTTGAATAAAAATTCTATCTTTTTGAATCTTCTTGGTATTTTGAAGCTCTCTGGATAGTATTCCTCCATTTTCTCTCTTTCTCTGATATCTATATCTGGAGTTTCACAGAACCACGGATGATTTCTTGTCATCTTAAGAAAATCGCTTTTCACAAGGTAAGCCTCTGTCTTGTTTTTCACGTAAAAAATGTAGTAGCAGGTTCTTCCCATTTCACTTCCCTCTTATAAATCCCTGCACGGCAATCTCGAACTCCGAGGCAAGCTCGTCTAAAACGTATTTGGCTGCTATAAGCAGTGCTACGGCTCTTATGTAAGGATTAGAGAGCTCGTGATCCACTGATATTTCCTCAAGCTCCTTTTTTATCTTCTCCTTCAGCACGAATATTCTGTTTTTTATTTTTTCGTCCTTTGCATAGAGGTCTGCCTCTTCGAGAACGCCGTGAACGAACGAAAGAGTGTTCAGCGTGAACTCCGCTTCGTCTTTTGAAATCTGCTTAAGGTTTGTCACCGATGTTTTTATCAGAAGGTCAACTGCAGATATCCTATCCACAAAAAATATCCCCCCGACCATCCGCACCACCAATAAGTAGAGAGCTTAAAAATACAAACCCTCACAGCTGTGAAGGATAGAATTTAAAAGCTGTTATGCATGCATGAAGATCG
>JALTZZ010000039.1:0-17610 GCA_027051165.1 archaeon
CGCAACAGATACCATAGCTTCTTTGCACTCGTGAAATTATTCTCTATATTATTCATGTTCATAAAAATGAATGTGGAGCATATAAATAGGTTATGTAAAATGTTTTAGCTGGTTACCGTTTACAATAGTGTAGCGAGGTTCCTTTGGGGCCCGTAGCTCAGCTGGTAGATCGCCCCCTTGGCAGGGGGGAGGCCCCGGGTTCGAATCCCGGCGGGTCCATGCCATGTTCTGTATCGAAATTGTTCCTATAGGAAGCGTGGATAAAGACGATCTAAGGCTTCTCTGTAGAGAGCTTAGCAAGGAAATAAACGTTGAATGTAGAATCGGACATGCGATTTTTCTTCCAGAAGAGGCTTACGATCCTGTTAGGGGGCAGTATAATGGAGAAACCCTTCTCAGGCATCTCATATTAAATTACAAGAGTGAGTGCATATTGTTAGGGATAGTTGATAAAGATCTATATGTAGAGCACCTAAATTTTATTTTCGGAATATCCCAGATTAAAGGAAAGGCGTGTATAGTTGCACTTCCAAGATTAAGAGAAGAATTCTACGGTAGGTATGTAAACAAAAGCCTTTTCATTGAAAGAATGGTAAAAGAATCAATACATGAGATTGGTCATGTTCTCGGAATGAACCACTGCGAAAACAGAGCATGCGTTATGAGCTTTTCGAACAGCATACTTGAAGTTGACATGAAAACAAGGAAGTTCTGCAAAAAGCATGAATACGAGCTCCTACGTTTTCTTAAATCCCAAATTTAGTTGTTATTGTGAAAAAATAATGTTAGATTTCATGTATACGCTCTCATCCCTATGCGGCTTAATAGCTGGGGTTGCATTTACCTTCTTGTTGGAATCATGATCAAAATATGTTTTTTGACATCTATTTTTTTCACACCTTCTATACATCCTTACTAAATTAATGAAACGTGAGAGAGAAATAACAAAAGAGGTTAGTTAACAGAGAACGAGATATTCCAGCCATCATATATGCCTATTCCTGTATAGAGGGCGGTAACGTTAAGGAACTTTTCAGCGTTAGCGATGGTAACGTTTGCTGCATGTGTATGGCAAGCGATGCAAGCTTCATTTACACCTGCGAGCATGCTTGAGCTATTAGAGACGAAGTAGAGGGGTCTATGAGCTTCTATTGTATTGTTTTCAAACTCCGCTGTGACGTTTGCACCACCCCAGAACGTATACTGCATGTCGCCATGGCACCAGAGGCATTCAACAAGTGCTGCGGCGTGGAGAACTATTCTCTCTTGGCTTGGGTTGTAGAATATCTGCTCAAATCCGCTTGCTTCATACCAGCTTTCCCCGGTTTCATAGTTTGGTCCTATGTGGCAGTCCTTGCAGTCGAGTGTTCCTGCATGTGGCATATCTGGGTTTGATGTGAATTCGTTGTATTCTTTTTGATGGCACTTAACGCAGTCAACGTTTGAGCCGTTTATGAATTCGTGCTGCCCGCTAAATTTTGCTATTGCATTCGGCATTACCATTACCATCAGGGCTATTAGTCCTATTAATATTATACCCCTCATTTTATCACCACCGAGTGCATGAATTTATCCATTCCTTCGCTTTCGCTGCCGTTGTAGTGACATGTTGCGCAGTCTCTATCTGTTGTTCCAGTGCAGTTTGCTGCCATTAGAGGCGGCTTCGGGTTTTTCATTAGCGTTACTATGAATGAGTTTACTGTTATTGAGTAGTCGCTGTCGCTCTGATCGTGGCACGAGAGGCACCATGTGCTCGTGTTGAACTGGGTTGTGTTTACTCTCGCCGGGTAGTCCCCGCTGAACCTGCCGGCTACCCTCATCGCTCCTTGTAGTATTGGTATGTCCGCATGCACGTTCTTTGCGTGGCAGTATTTGCATGCTTCTTCTGCAGTGCTCCAGTAAACCGTTGAGCCGCTTGCCCCGTCTCCATGCCCGTAGAATGTTATCTTCTTTGCACTCTTTCCAAATTGTGCAAGTATGCTGTCTGCTGCACTGCTATTGTGGCATGTTGTGCATTTTATCCAGTTCTTGTTCTGCCTTACTATCTTCGCTGGCTCATAGGTTAGGCTCTCTGTTAAATAGCTCGCGTTGTGAACTTTCCCGCTCGTGTTTATGTGGCATGCTAAGCATTCTAAGCTTCCGTGGTTCTTGTGTGCTCCAGCTCCTATGTGGCATGTCGGACATCTCGCCTTGAATTCGCTCAGCACCGGCTTTTCTAATGTGCCAACGTGTAGGTTGCCCATTCCATACCCGTGGCATTTCGCACAGCTTACATAGTATTTTGTCATGCGCGACTCGTGATATGGCATCCTGCTCGTGTAGCTCTTGCTGAACGGATAGCTCGATGGCGTGCTTCCGTATATCTGCTGTAAATGACAATACCCGCAATACTGCTCCGTGAACTTGCTGTCAAGCTCAGAATCCCTATTCTTTACATAGTGGCTTGCTTTTGCCTTTTTGATGTCTATGCTTGTATAGTAGATTGGATCTTCTAAGTCGTTGCTTGTTATCTGGTTCTCGTCTAAGCTGTGGCAGTCGTAGCACTCTGCATATACTCTTACATTTACTGTGCTCTTGTTTATGTGGTTGCTAACTATAGGTGCCCCAAACAAGCCAGTTAAATGGCAGTCCTCGCAAACCCTCGGGTTCATGAACCTTGCCGGATGATCCCCAGCAGGAGGCTCGCTTCCGTCTGCATGACACGCCCAGCACTTCTTGTTCTCTGCCGATAGATTCGTTGCCACGTCCTTGTTTAAGTCTTTGTGTGCAGAGAATACCGTTGCGTTAAAGTCTATATCCGGTGCCGCACTCTTCCCTATGTCGTGGCACTTTATGCAGTCCGGTCCTCCCTTCACTCCTATGCTTACGTTATGGACGAACTCCTTTATTGTTGCATTATTTGATAAGTTTCCTCCGTGACAATAGAAGCACATTTTATCTACATAGCTCCTCTCCAAAACTTTGCTGTGGTTATACCAAGGCGTGCCATCACTCGCCGTCCCTTCGTTTACATCAACTCTTGGCGGTATAGGCGTATATGCAGTACCGTTGTATTCAGGTGCTTTGGTATAGTGGCAGTTGGCACACCAAGTGCTGACCGTTAGGCTTGAATTTAATGTATTGCTTCCCTGAATATTGGTTACATTACCCAACGGTTTACTGGTATGTATCTCTTTTGTATGGCAGAAGTAGCAGGCTTCTACTGTTGAGTTCCAGTAGTTGCCCCACTTTTGTCCTGCAACATCGCTGTTGCTGTGTGCAAAATCACCAATATATGGAGGATACATTGTATATGTTCCCGCTCTTGTTGTATACGTTTTTCCAGAAGCTCCCGGATTTATGTGACAATCTGTGCAATTTACTGCCAAGACCCTATTGGTTGTATATGTTACTAAGTCCGAGCTAAGAAATCTTGCACCACCATGCGGGCTCGGTGAATGACAGACTTCACAAGGCACTACACTATCATGCTTACTATCTACTTGTGGCGGATTATAACCCTTGCTCTGCACAACGCTTTTTACAGTATCGTTGACTCCCGGGACGTGGCAATCCTCACAGCTAACAGCTTGCGTTTTATTCGTTGAATATGTTCCACTATGCGTTAAGAACGTTATACTATGGAAATCTGTATTATCATGACACACAAGGCAGTCCACCACTCCATTATGCTTAGCTATCATATATCCGAATCTATCGTAAGTTGTATTGTAGTTTTTAGTATAAGCCTGATTATCATACGTCGTAAGGCTCGCAAAGAAGTTTGCAATTGCTCCGGTGCTATGACATGCTAAACAATCGCTCTTATTAACGGCATTTATAGAACCTATAAACGTATAAGCCGGCTGTGAAGGAGAATTTTTATCTAAAATGCTTATGTTGTGGACATCTTGAGAGTGACAAGCCGTGCAGTAAACCGGATTGCTTGTTGAATGCTTTCCTCTACCTATATGACATGTTAAACACTGCTCATCTTCAGTATAGTTATTTGATGTCCATGAGGCATTGTAAGGCTTTGAGAGCATGTGTGCTGGACCATGACAGTTTATACATGGAACAGTCTCCGCTGGAGTGTGAGCCTTCTTAGGCTGTCCCGTTGTAGTATCTAAACTATATATCGTTTTGTAAGTTCCACCAACACTATAACCTGTTGTTGTGAAAATTTCGGTAAGCTTTGTGTTCTTTTGAGCATGACATCCAGCAGTATCGTAGCAACCAGCTATTTCGGCATCCTGATTTCCAGCATCGGCATTTACGTGGCAGTCTTGGCATGCTTTTTTATTGTTATGAATTCCAGAGGGATACTGTGTAGTCATCTGCGTATCGTTCCATTCTCCCTGAACATGAGTCCCGTCGTAACCGTTATGACAAGCGGAGCACCACCCATTCACCATTACATCTGCATGCATGCCAACCCTTGGATCCATATGAAAACTATTTCCATTCCTATTATATCCCATAGTATACGGTGATTTATGTTCACCTCCAGCATTCCATCCACTTATATCAGCCCCGCTACCTACACCACTATCACCGTGACATCTAACACATCCCCACCAATTGTAAATAAACCTCTGAGAAGCTGTTAGTGTTTTTCCGTTTACAGTTGTATTTGCTTCAACAGTCCAGTATCCATAGTAATTTTGTTCGTCTAAATCAAAACTAAATGTAGCAAGTCCTGAGGAATTGGTTTTAATAGTTATGCTATATGCTATACTTCCATCCGGTTTCTTAACGGTAAATGTCACATCAACGTTAGGAACCCCTCCACTACTATTTACTAAAAGGGCATATCCTCTTATTGTTGTTGATTCACCATACCAGTAGTTGTTCGCCCAGTTCTGGGGTGGATTGCTAAAACCATTTGCCGTATCTGCCTGCCCACTATGCGGATCATCAAGAACTACGTATCTCGAAAGATTCAAAAGGAGAACGGCATCATTAGAAGCAGCTTCTGCGGGCTTTGTATTTATAGATATAAACAGTGTAAACATCATAACCACAATTATCAAAACTACCCAAGCGATCTTTATTTTCTTCACCATTTTATAAAATCCCCCCATCGTCATATAAACTAATACCTAATACATAAACTCGTAAAATATTGTTTATATTATAATTTATAAATTTTTCGTTTCTAAATGTTTAATTACAACAATGAAAGAATGTTGGTTGTGGAAATTTGTGCACACACATTTTTGCTTCCCTAAATGCCTAAACAAAATCTATGTAAACACCTTTTCCTCAAGCCTCTTGAGCCTTGCAAGTATATCTTCTATTATCTTCTGCTCCCTCCTGAAACTCTCAAACTCCGCCCTTAAATTGCTTATCTCCATCGTAAGCTCGTCTATCCTTGCATTTGTCTCGTCTATGCGCCTGTTTGTCTCATCTAAGCGCCTGTTCAGATCCGCGTTTACTTTGTCTATCTTAGCGTTGGTTTCGTCTATTCTCTTGTTGGTTTCGTCTATGCGCTTGTTAGTTTCATCAATCCTTGCGATCAAATCTGCGTATATCCTGTCTATCCTTCTATTGGTCTCGTCAATTCTTGCGCTTAAGCTTGCATTTACCTTGTCGATTCTTGCGTTAGTTTCGTCTATTCTGATTTGCAGGTTTTCTACTACGTTCTTTATTCTCTCAACATCTTTCTTAATATCGCTGAATAAAAGCATTAATATCTCTTCATCTGTCAGCTTCTTTCCCTCTTCTATCTTCTTGATTATCCTTTTAACAGCCTCGTTAATCACAGCTGAGAGTATGTCCTCCATTCATACCACCAAGCTATGTGAACACATATGTCCTCTATTATCTGTTTCATCTAAAAAGTCCATTCTTCTCCCTAAGGAATCCATTCTTTTGTTCATGGTTTCTATAGCAATTTTAAAACCTTCTAATAAACCTAAAACTTCCCTTTTGAATTCTCTAAGCTCTCTTTTTAAATCACCTAAAATAAAATCTTTGAGCTTCTCAGCAAGCTTCCCGTAGTCCATTAAAAATGGGAAATATTTTAACGTGTCCACTTAAATATTGCAACAATATAAAAGCCTATAATCTCCTCTTTCTTCTAACAATAAACATTATACCTGCACCTATTAACGCTGAAATTAACAGTATATCTATATACCCATATTTCTCTTTTGAAGGTTTTCTCTGCTCTTTGGAAGTATTTTCAAAGATTTCTTCTCTTTTTTTGCTTATATTCATTTCAGTAACTTCCACATTTTCTTTCCTCTGAGGTGGTGACATGTCAACATTAAATTCTGCTTTAATATATGAGAAATCTTTTATTTGAGGCATTCCTACAGCAACAAAGAGCGGAGATGTTGGATATATTGCTGATGAATACGCTATTATAAATTTATCTCTATCTATTAAAAGAGCTTTCTGATCGCATTTAAAGTTAAACGGATTTTCTAAGCTTTGAATATACTCTGCATTTCTCGTTATTCTTTCTGGTGGAGACCACCTTACACCGTCTTTTGAGGCAAAAATATAGACTTCCTCGTTTACAACAGCATCTGATGTATATGCTATCCATATTGTCCCGTTTTCATCCAACTTTGCATCCAAATACAGAACAAACTTTCCTTTTGGAATTTCACTTATTTTTGCAGCCTTGCTCCAGCTTAAACCGTCATTTGAGACCATTTCAAAGAGATTGTGCTCATTGAGTCTCGCAAAATCTTTCCAAGATCCCGTAAATGCACTGAAAAACAGAAAATATTTTCCTTCCTTCTCGACCATTCTTGGAAAAACAGTTCCCATAGCTTTTGTAATCTGCTTTATCTCCGTCCATTTAATGCCATCCCTTGAACTTGAATAAAAAATCGCTGAAGTAATCTCCCCCTTTTCATTGAAAACATTTCTTGCAAAAAACATCCAGTAGGTGCCTTTTGAGTCCTGATAAATATAAGGATACCAGTCATGGGTATGTGTTGCTATAAAAGGCTGTGGATCGCTCCAGTTCATGCAATCCTCAGATTTCATTAAGTATATGTCATAATCAACATCATTTTCTTCTTTTCTTGTAAAAACAAGCCAACATGTATTATATTTATCAACGAGAAGATAGGGTTGATAATCAGTTCCTCTAAACTTCGTTATTCTTACTGGATCGCTCCAGTTAAAGCCGTCATAAGAATATCTTAAAAAAAGATTCACCCCATCTTTCGTATACTTGCTGTAGATAAGTATGTATCTGTCTTCAAATTTTGCAAGTGCCGGATAGCTGCTGTAGTTGTCAACAATTATGTGTTGCCAAGAATAAACAGGACTTAAGCATAGTATTAATGATAGCACAAATACTATAAAAGGAACTTCTCTTCCCATATTTTTCTCATTTTTTAATAACAACTTGAAAAATAAATAGAATAAGATATTCTAATACCAACGATACCTCAAGCTAAAATTGAAAGAACTGCTTAAATTAATTGAAGAACTATCCTCCAGCGGATGCTGGAAGAATCATGAGCTCATCGCTATCTTTTAATTTTGTATCCATGCCCTCTAAGAAATTTATGCTTGTCCCGTTTTTTAGTATTAAAAGATCCCCCCTGAACTCCCCGTTTATGAAAAAGTATTCCCTAATCCTTTCATCTTTCTTGCAGAGCTCTTCTATAAACTCTTTTAGCGTTATTTCCCCATCTATCTTAAATTCGAATTCTTCTCCAAGAAGATCTCTCAAAACGTTTAGCAGGGAGATTTTAACCTTCATTTTACTCACCTTTTTTATTAAGACAAGCCTCAACAAACGCTTTAAATACAGGAGCCGGTTTGAGAGGTCTCGATTTGAACTCTGGGTGAAACTGTGTAGCAATGAAAAATCTGTGATTCGGAATCTCGAGTATCTCCATTCTCCTACCGTTGTCGCTGCTTGCAGAGAAGACAATGCCGTGCTTTTCGAAGGTCTCTATAAACTCTGGGTTTATCTCATATCTATGTCTGTGCCTTTCATATATCTTTTTTGATTTATAAATTTTATAGGCTATTGTGTTTTCCTTAACATCAACCTCTATCTCGCCAAGCCTCATCGTTGCACCAAGCTGCTTTATGTTTCTCTGCTCTGGCAGCAGATCAACAACAGGATATGGTGTATCTTTATCAAGCTCTGTGCTGTTTGCGTTCTTTAATCCAATAACGTTTCTTGCATACTCAACAGCAGCAAGTTGAAAACCAAAACAAATTCCCAAAAAAGGAATATTTTTTTCTCTTGCAAACTTTATAGCCTTTATTTTTCCCTCACTGCCTCTTTTTCCAAATCCGCCAGGAACGAGTATCCCATCAACTTCGCTCAGCACCTTGAGCTCGCTTTCATCTTCTTCTATTTTCTCGGAGTCCACCCAAAGCACGTCAACCTTTGCATTGAGAGAATACCCAGCATGCTTGAGGGCTTCCACAATGCTTATATAGGTATCCTCCATTCCAACGTATTTGCCAACAATAGCTATTTTTACTTTTTTCTTTAAATTTTTTGTTTTTTCGATAAATTTCTTCCATTTTTTTATTTCATTCTTCTTTTCCTTTAAATTTAGCTTTGAAATAATATTATCTCCAAGCTTCTGCTCCTCCATTATTAAAGGCACTTCATACACGCTTTCTACGTCGTGATTGCTTATAACATCAATCTTGCTTACATCGCAATATAGGGCTATTTTTGCCTTCGTTTCTTCTTGTAGTGGCTCCTGGCACCTACAGACTATAATATCTGGCTGAATACCAATGCTTCTGAGCTCTTTAACGCTGTGCTGTGTAGGTTTTGTCTTCTGCTCACCCCTTATTATTGGAACGAGCGTTACGTGAACGAAGAGAACGTTTTCTTTTCCATGCTCCCTTCTCATCTGCCTAACAGCTTCCAAGAATGGCATTCCCTCTATATCTCCAACTGTTCCGCCTATCTCTACAATAAGAACTTCAGGATTGTTTATCTGTGCGATTTGATATATCTGCTCCTTTATTTCATCCGTAACGTGAGGTATTATCTGCACCGTTTGCCCTAAGTAGTATCCTTTTCTCTCCTTTTCAAGAACGCTCAGATACACCTTCCCAGTTGTAATGTTGTGCTTGCTTGTAAGCTCTATATCCAAGAACCTCTCGTAGTGTCCAAAATCGAGGTCTGCTTCGTAGCCGTCTTTTGTTATCCATATCTCACCATGCTGATAGGGGTTCATCAATCCCGGATCAACATTAAGATAGGGGTCTATTTTACACACATCAACCTTTATACCCCTTGATTTTAAGATTAAACCGATGCTTGCAGTTGTAACACCCTTACCCAAGCCTGATAGCACGCCGCCAGTCACAATAATATATTTTGTCATAATGCAAAACTGTTATATTAACATTGTATAATTCATTTGTTCTTTCTGTTGGCTTTTTTCTAACAATTTAAAATCCCTATCAACGAACTTTGACGGTTATTATTTTAAAATAATAAGAATAAGCTCTGAGATTTCCAATATGGCTGTTGTGCTATTAAAAGTCTTTTTAGCTGTTTTTTGAAAATTTCATACTACATCAAGATTTTATCATCTTTAAAACCTTTTCTTTCTTCTCCAAGGCTTTTTTTATCGCTTCTTCAACTTTTGAACGCATTTCATCAAAATTCTCTGGAATATCCTTGCCAACAACTTTTTTTACTTTTGTATATGGTTCTTCTCTGAAAAACGGTTTTAACTCAATTTCTTTTCCTTCTCTTAAAATAAATGCTCCTTCACCTCTTTCAACGTATCCCACCTCATATACTTTCGTAACTCTGCTTACAAGCTTCTTTATTTCATCCGCATGCTCCTCGCTTAAAATAAGCATTAAGGAATCTGTTGAAACTCCTAAGTAATCTATTTCAAGCTCTTCAAGCATCTTCATTACCTTTTCATTGACACTCTTTCTAAGCTCATCTTCGTAGAAAACAAGCCTCTTTTTTGATATCTTTGATATTTCATGAGCATCTCCCCTTATACCCCCGTTTGTTACATCCGTTAGTGCGTTAATCTTATTTAAGCCGTTCTCCATTATGAGCTCGCATGCTTGCATGAACTCCACGTTTAGAGTCACGTTCACAACCTCCTTATAGCCGTGATATATCGCTATTGTTGAAATAGTTCCTCCGCCCTTACCTTCTGTTAGAAGTATTACATCTCCTTCTCTTGCAAATTTTCTTGCTTTTGGAGTTTCTCTGCTAAACCCGGCAGATGCTACGGTTCCAACCAATCTTGAGCCGAGAACCATGTCACCGCCTATTCTCAGCGTGCTCCCCGCAACTATCGGAGCGCTGCACGCTTCAGCCACCGTAGAGACTCCAGAAACAAACTCAAACAGCTTTGAAACATCTCCATCATCTGCTATCCTTACGTCTATAAGCATTGAAATCGGCTTAGCTCCCATTGAATATATGTCCCTTAAACTTGCTCTTGCACAGTGAAAGCCCGCTAAGAAGGGGAATTCGCTCAGCCTTGAGTGCATGCCATCTACAGCAAAGACAAAGTATCCATCTCCTATCTTAACAGCTCCGGCATCATCCTGCTCCTTAGGACTTATAACAGCTCTCCCGCTGAAAGAAATGTCTGCAAGCCCCCTGTGAACGATGAAATCTCCTATACCCCTCGATCCAACACCAAATTCTCCAGCCCTTACACCGCTCTTGAAGTAGTTGATTATGTAATCGCCTTGCTCGTATGCGGTTTTTACCTCATCGTAAACAGCTTCCGCAATCTTTCTTGCAATGCTTCTATCTATTTTTTTATATTCAAGAATCCTTTCTACAAGGAGATCAACAATTTCTTTTTTATTTTTCTTATTTATATTCATAAGAACAAATTCTTCGATATCCATGACATAGATCAATGGTTTAACGTCTAAAAATTGTGTTTATGATTTCACACGCACTTTTAACGAAAAAACTTTTATATAAAATTAAGCAGAGCTTATAGTTTGGTGGTAGGGTTGAGGCTTGGAATATTTATCAGCAACTACAGATGTAAAAAGGAAACCCTCGAAAGGATTAAAAATGCAGAATTGGGGATATTTCTCGTGCAGAACGGAGTTTACCATGCAGTTACGGAATCAGAGATACTAAAAATGCAAGCGGAGTTCTTCGTTTTAAAAGAAGATTTGCTAACAAGAGGTTTAAGCGAGGATAAGGTCAAGGAAAACATTAAAATAGTTGAATACGGTGATCTCGTTGACTTAATGCTAAAATATGAAAAGCTTCTGTGGATGTGAGGTGGTAGAATTGGCTAAGATCGTTATAGGGATATTCAGTGCGTATATAGGAAGCATGAACGCTGACTTTGCAATTAAGCTTGCTGAAGCTGCTGTAAACAAGGAACACGAAGTTTTTCTATGGCTTTCTGGAAATGGAGTTACACTGGTAAGAAAAAATCAAAAAGAATTTAAGGACTACTCATATCTTGAAAAAAAGGTTGAAGAGCTCATAGAAAAGGGTGTTAAGATTGCAGCCTGCGAAGCGTGCAGCGAGGCGAGGGGAATCCACAAAGAGGATCTAATAGACGGTGTTGAGTTCTACTCGATGGACTGGTTTATGGCTAAGGTGGCTGAGGCAGATAGAGTTCTCATGATAGGTGAGAGCTGAGGAGGTGCTTAAGATGAAGAAAGCCCTTTTTTTGGTAGAATCAGCTCCGTATAAAAGCGAGAGCGCAAGGCTCGCTATAACTCATGCACTCGCCAGCTATACTGCTATAATACACACAGATGAAGAAATAGAACCCGTGCTTGCCTTTGTTGGTGAGGGAGTTTTCAACTGCATAAAGGGGCAGAGTAGCGAGATTTACGGAGTGTCTACGAATGAATACCACATAAAAAATGCACTCGCAAGCGACATGAAGGTGCTTGTCTGCAAGGAGGATTTGGAAAAATATGGCATAACAAAGGATATGCTCGTAGATGCAAAGGATATGGGTGCTGAGGTTGAAATCCAAGTAGTAAGCTTTGATGAAATAATGAAGGAAATGGAGAGCTGCGACCATGTGCTTTTCTTCTAATTTTTTAATTTTTGTTATTTTTTATTTTGATAACCTATGATAGAAGTAACCCTTGAAAATTGGGATAAAGAAGTTATATGCCCAGAAACACCAATAGCGCTACTCTTCTTTGCTAAATGGAGCAAGGCAAGTTTTGAAGTTAATGAAATGTTAAAAAGGCTCGAAGAAGAATACGAAGGAAAGATAAGATTTGGAGTGATAGATTTCGATAAGTATAGAGATATAGCAGTTGTATATCAGGTTTACGTTGCTCCAACACTTCTCTTTTTTTATAAAGGAGTTCCAATAGATGGAATACCGGTTCCAAGCGAAGATGTTGTTAGAAAAAGAATTGAAAGATGTCTAAGGCTTGTTGAAAAAAGAAGAAAAGAAAGGTTGAAGAATGTGGAGCTGTAAAGGATGATCGTTTTAAAGCTCGGTGGCAGCTTAATAACGGATAAATCGAAAGATTTTTTTCCAAGAAAAGATGTTATAAAAAGATTAGCACGCGAAATAAAAGAGGCTATCAAAGAAAGTGGGGAAAAGGTTATCATCGTTCACGGAGGAGGAAGCTTTGGACACGTAGTTGCGAAAAAGTATGGAATCAAAGAAGGTATTAAAAGTCATGATGCAGAATATAAGGCTGAAGGTATAGCTAAAACAAGGATTGCGATGCATGTTTTAAATGAAATAGTAACAGATGCCCTTATAGGTGCTGGAATAAATGCTGTAAGCGTGCAGACCTCGTGCTTGGCAATGTGCATGAACGATGAAATCTATGTTTTCAACAGCGAATTTATAAGAAAATTCCTCGAAATTGGATTAATACCAGTGCTCTATGGAGATGTTGTTCTTGACATGAAGAAGGGAGTTACAATACTTTCTGGTGATGACATAGCATGCTACTTGGCAAGAATTTTTAAGGCAAAGAGAATTGTATTCGCCATAGATAAAGACGGTGTATTTGAGAGCATGGAAAATAAGAGGCTTGTTGAAGTTATTACAAAAGAAAATTTCGAAAAAATAGAGTTCAAAGATTCTGAGCATGATGTAACTGGATCTCTAAAAGCAAAAATAGAAAAACTGCTTAAGCTTGCTGAAGATGGCTACGAGTCTATAATAGTAAATGGTCTCGTAGAAGGTAGGGTAAAGAAAGCTGTTCTTGGAGAAAAAGTAACTGGAACGCTAATCAAGGTTCCATAGCCCAAGGCTATGTGCAATCTCAAAGGCTCTTCTCATTTCCTCTGCACTTACCCTTCTGCTTATGTCCTCATATTTTCTTGCCTCAAATTCTGGTCTATACTGAGCCATTATGTTAACTCTTACCTCGTTGTCAAAGTTCTCTGCAATGAACTTGAGCACAGGTTTTGTGCAGCACTCAACGTGGTTTGGAAGAACGAGATGCCTTATAATAAGCTCTGCCTGCTCTTTCGCTATTAAATGATTTCTCGAAACTACTTCAAAGTAGTTCTTAACCTTAGAAAGCCTTTCCGCACATTTATTGTTTCCATATTTAAAGTCTGTTAAATAAACATCTACGCATCCATCAAGGAGCTTCATAGCTTCTATGGTTAAATACATGTTTGAGTTCCATACTATCGGAACATTTGTATTTAAATGTTTCAGCATTTCTAAGATAACGTGAAGATTTGGAGTTGGGTCTCCACCAACGAGATTAACGTTCCTCGATCCTTCCTCTTTTCTTCTGACTTTTGCCATTTCAGCAAGCTCCTTTGCACTTACAGCATCTCCTTTCTCAAACTGCCTTGATATCGTCCAGTTTTGACAGAAAACACAGTAGAAGTTGCAGCCGATGAAGAAAAATGTGTGGCTTGGAACCAAGCACGCTTCTTCGCCAAAGTGCAGAAACTCGCTGCTCAGCCTTGCCTCAGCACCAACTCTGCAGAAGCCAAGGCTCTTGTATCTGTTTACTCTGCACCTTCTTTCGCAAAACTCGCACTTCTCAAGCATTCTTCTTGCAATCTCTATTTTTAAATCAAGCAGACTCTTCTTTTTATTATTAATTTCTAATTTATCGCCTCCATCTATCTTTCTCTGCATCTCCCTAAACTCTTCGATTTTCTCGTCGTGAATCTTCCGTAGTTCGTTAATATCCATATTTTTTTCAAAATTGGCTTCTATACTCTTACATATAAGAAATTTAGCATATTTTCTGTTCTCAACTACGTCAACGTATCTCGACAGAGCCTTCTTTACACCTCTATCCTCAAGAGCTTTATATGCATCTGGTCTTATGAGCCAGAACATCAAACAGATTACATTATTATAACGAGGAGAAGAATACCAGCAACGATCTTCATTATCATTGGAACGGCTACCTTTTTGCTGAGGTCTATATCTCCGCTTACAGCGCTTATTAATACCTTGCCCAAGCTGCTTCCCAAGCATGCAACCACGCTTGCAGAGACCGCTGAAGCTATGTCTATTTTTCCAGAGGCTGCAAAGCTTATGAACGAAGCAGTCGCTGCTGCACTGCTTACAAGCCCGCTTATAAATGCAGTTATATAAACGCTTCCCACTCCATGCTTCGTTGCGAGATTTACAAAGATGCTTATTAGGGTAAATATAGCACCAAACCTTATAGCTGGGATTATTGCAAATGGCATCGGAAGTTTAAGCTCTATCCCCTTTATCTGCTCCTTTTTAAATACAAAAAGATAGAGATATAAAAAATATAAAACGCCAACAAGTGCAAGTGCAATGTTTATTTTTGCCATTAAAATGCCGGCGGAAAGCATTATGCTCGATGCTATTATCACATTCCTTATGAGCATTACTGAATTGCTCGCTACAATCCCAAGAACTGCAGCATTTCTAAGCTTATAATCAACCTTAGCCTTTGAGGAGAGTTCGCTTGTTGTGGCTTCGCTGTTTATTGCCCCACCTAAGGCACCTACTATTGCTAAGCCCGTGCTTCCTATTTTTCTGAGCGTTAAAAAAGCCAAAAAGCTTATACCCGTAACGACAATTATTATAAATACTGTTGTTTTTGGATTTATAACGTCGAAGAACATTTTATCTGGAAGAAGCGGATATATTATAAAGACGAGCATTCCAAACTCCATTGCATTCATAATCTCCGCATGTGTCAGCGTTTTTGAGAGCTCTATAAAGAATCTCTTGGATACGAGAATTGTTGTTATAACGACACTCGATGCCACCGCCTGCAGATAGTAACCATAACCGACCATAGTTCCGAGAACAAAGGCTAAAATAAAGCTTACTACTGTTGTTATTCCTATATCCTCAAGCTTATAGTTCTTAATGTGTCCGAGGAGTATAGATACGAGTATCACTGCAAAAAAAGCGAGTATGAGGTAATACTTGCCAATATATGCTGAAAGCATTCCTAAGATTGAAACGAGCATAAATGTTCTTACTCCAGCGATCACTTCCTCTTTCAGCTCCCTCTCTATACCCAAGAGTCCGCCGACAAATGCTGAAATTATCAGCGAATATACAAACTCTGCCTCTAACGCATTCATAGATATAGATTGGCGGTTTATACATAAATATTTTTTTAGGATTCCGCTCTTACCGAGTTTTTAATTATAAACATTAAAAATTTTTTAATGCTAAAAAATAATTTTTTAAATACTTTTAAGATGCATGATTTATAAATAATAGTTATAATTTCTAAATGTTCATGTTTGTGGCACAATCTTGTCGATTTTGGACATTCTTAGAACTAATGTTAACATTAAAGCATTTCAACCTTTATTTTATTATTATATATACATTCATAGTTATAAACTAACAATTATGTATAACAATTTATTGTGAAAAAAAATGCAAAAATATAAATAGTTGATTTTGCAAATACACAACCGAGGGTGATTGGATATGAAGAGGATAGTTATTGTGGGAGCTGGTAGTGCTGGTGTAATGGTTGCTAATAGGCTGAGGAGAAGCTTAGATAAAGACAAAGCTGAGATAGTGATTTTGGACAAGAGCGATCAGCACATATATCAGCCAGGGTTTACAATGCTGCCGTTTGATCTGTGTCAGGTTGAGGATATCGTCAGACCAGTTAAAGACCTGCTTTACGATGGTATAGAGTTCATAAACAAGGAAGTTACCGAGATAAATCCCGATAAAAACTACGTCGTTGCGGGTGGTAGTGATAAAATAGATTATGACTATCTCGTTATAGCCACGGGTGCACAGCTCCTCATGAACGAACCAGAGGGTGTTGCTGATAGATGGGGTAAGAATGTATTCACGTTCTATACGCTTGATAGTGCATTGGAGCTAAAGGAAAAGCTCGTTAAAAAACTCGGTAATGGTATTGATGGAGGAAAAATTGTTGTTTCGATTGCAGAAATGCCAATAAAGTGTCCAGCCGCGCCTCTTAAAATAATGTTCCTGATTGAGGACTACGTAAGAAAGCTTGGTATAAGGGAAAACTTTGAATTTACAATAACAACGCCTCTTCCGCAGATATTTGCGAGGCAGCCATACGCTGGTGCCCTATACAAGATATTTGAGAGAAGGAATCTAAAAGCTGTAGAGAACTATACACCGGCTACTGTTGGAGATAACTACATAGAGAGCTTTGACGGCAGAAAGGTGGAGTTCGACTACCTTATATTAATACCACCACACAAAGGTGTTGACGTTGTGGAGAACAGCGGCTTAGGCAAGCCCGGCACGGGATGGGTAGATGCGGATATTCATCTGCTCATGCACAAGAAATACAAGAACGTTTTCGCAGTTGGCGATGCTGGAGACTATCCAACATCAAAGACAGCCTCTGGAGCAAGATACATGGCAAAAGTTATGGAAAAGAACATGAAGAGAATTATAGAAGGTAAGGAGCCCATAGCCAAGTATGACGGTCATATAGTATGCCCAATACTCACAAGATTTGGTAGAGCACTCTTTGCTGAGTTTGACTACGAGAAGAGCATATCCCCAGCAGTTGAGAGTTGGGTCAACTGGGTGCTAAAAGTCCACATGCTTATACCGCTCTACTGGAACATGATGCTCAAGGGTCTCATGTGAATTTTTAATTTTTTTATTTTTAGGTGAGTAGTATGGGAAAAAACAATGAAGTAAAGCTAGAAATTCTAGAGAGCAAATTAGAGAAATACGAAGAAAGCCTTTCAAGACTTCTTGATGACATAGTTGCTCTGCACAGCTTGATACAGGATCTTCAGCCCGTGCTGTCCAAGATTGGAGAAGAGGCTACGCCTACAATATCTGAGCTCAGAGAAAGATTCGAAAAAGAAGAGATCATCGACCTATTAAAGAAGCTCGGAGATAACCTGCCAAAGCTTTCGCAGGCTATTGACGACCTCATGTCCCTATACGGGCTTGTTCAAGACCTCCAGCCCGTGCTGTCCAAGATTGGAGAGGAAGCTACACCAACAATATCTGAGCTTAGAGAAAGATTCGAAAAAGAAGAAATTATTGACTTGCTCAAAAAGCTCGGTGATACCCTACCTACGCTTTCAAAAATGCTCGACGACCTAACCTCAGTCTATAACCTGATACAGGATCTTCAGCCCGTGCTGTCCAAGATTGGAGAAGAGGCTACGCCTACAATATCTGAGCTCAGAGAAAGATTCGAAAAAGAAGAGATCATCGACCTATTAAAGAAGCTCGGAGATAACCT
>JALTZZ010000039.1:17710-35508 GCA_027051165.1 archaeon
ACCTGATACAGGATCTTCAGCCCGTGCTGTCCAAGATTGGAGAAGAGGCTACGCCTACAATATCTGAGCTCAGAGAAAGATTCGAAAAAGAAGAGATCATCGACCTATTAAAGAAGCTCGGAGATAATCTTTCTACGCTCTCAAGTGCGCTGGACAAGCTTATAGAACTTGAAAAAAGTGGAACCCTTGATGCACTCATGAGAATGGGCAAACTCGTTGTTGCACTCTCAAATAAGCTGAGTGATGAAGATATAGAGAATCTTGCTGAAGTGACAGCAAATTTGGCTAAAATAGCCAAACCTGAGCTTGTAAGTATTGCAGAAAGTGTTACCGAAACTCTAACAACAGCAGAACCTAAAAAAGTTGGAACATTTGGAATGTTCTCCGCAATGAGGGATGAAAAAGTTCAGAAAGGTCTCGGTCTTACCCTTGAGCTGCTTAAAGCCCTTGGAGATGCAGCTGACAAGATTAGAAAATAACCTCTTGTTTATTTTTATTTAATTTGTTCTTTTATGGTATTACTTGGGATATAAAGCTTACAACTGCTGAAATATTTTATGATACATAAATATTTTATTTTGTGAAACAAAGAAGAATGCCTTGACAATGCTACAAATTTAATCGGTGACAAAAATGATAATGTGGAGCGAAAAATATAGGATTGGCATAGATATTATAGATTATCAGCACAGACAGCTCTTCAACCTTATAAATAGATTAAGTAAAGGGAAAACAGAAAACCAAATAGAAGTATTAAAAGAACTCGTTGAATATGTAAAGTTTCACTTCTCTGCAGAAGAAAAAATTATGAAAAAGCTTATATATCCGAACTACATTTCGCACAAAAATCAGCACGAAAACTTTAAGAAAAAGATATTAAGATTTTTAATGAAGTATAAAAGGGGAAATTTATCCATGCTTGAAATACAAAGCTATATAGAGGACTGGATTTCAAACCACATACTCTATGAGGATATGAAAATAGGAAAGTTTTTAAGTGGAAAAGAAATTCAAAATTTTAGCCGCTCCTTATTCTTGTTATCTTTCTTCTTCCCATAGCCTCAAGGACTTCCACTTCCATTCCTTCTGCAAGCTCTTTGCCTTCAAGCTCCTCCTTACTCGGCTTCGGAAGCTCATAGGTTTCATACGTCTCTAAATCCATAAGTTGAACTGTGTCTCCCATTATAGCGATAACCTGTGCTGGCTTCTTCAATATAACTGGAACTTCAACCTTAGAATCTACTGGAGCCACTAAGCTTCTCTTCTGCCCATCGAGGATGCCTATACCTTCAACCCTCGCCTTAGCTGCACCATGCTTGCCCGTTTTTGAGGTTGAAATGCTCACTATTTTGCACGGCTCACCATCTATAACTATGAAGTGACCCTCTTTAAGCTCCCTAAGCGTTACGGTTTTTGTTGTCATGTTCACCACCTAAATTTAGAAGTGTGGATTATCTTTATATATTTTTTGTGAGCAAGAAATTTTATGAAACAGCTGTTAAAGGAAATTGCAGAAAATGTAAGGGAGAGCGTTGAAAATCTCGTAGGGAGAGAGGAAGCTTGGAAAATCATAAAGAAGACAAAAAGGGATTCGACAAAGAGAATAGATAAGGTAGCTGAAGATGCGGTTATCGGAACCATTAAAGAAAACGATATAAAAGCCGCCGTATTAAGTGAGGAGCTCGGATTTTTAAAGCTGTGCGAAAATCCCGAGTTTATATTCGTTGTTGATCCTATAGACGGAACTTTCAACTCCCTTGTAAATCTTCCCTTCTACTCAGTCTCGATAGCAGTTTCAAAGTATAAAAGCAACGCCAAGCTCAGCGATATAGAATATGCACTTGTAATGAACCTCTACAATGGAGACTTCTTTTATGCAGAAAAAAACAGAGGCACTGCCTTTAACAACAAGCCTGCAAGAAGTTATAGAGGCGATGCATACTGCATATACTTCCAAGAGCTTGATGAAAAAAAGATCAAAATCGCATCGGAAATCGCAAAAAAAGCAAATAAGATAAGAACTTTCGGAAGCGTAGCCCTTGAGCTCTGCTACCTCTCAATAGGCGTTTTCGAGGCGCTAATAGACATAAGAGGAAGCATAAGAAACGTTGACATAGCCGCTGGGCTTCTCATACTCAGCGAATCTGGCGGAGTCTTCAGCGATATGCATGGAAAGAAAATAAAGATGAACTTAAACAGAATTGAAAGCACAACACTGATAGCAAGCAGAAGTAAAAAAATTCATGAAGAAATTTTAAAAATAATCAATAAATCTCTATCTTAAACCTCCCATTTTCCATAACAAGCTCATCGTCTATATACACTGTAGGATTCATTATAACACCGTCGAGATGAATGTTCGCATGTATTCTTCCTCCAAATGTAAAGTTCGTTCCAAAGGCTATATGAACAGTTCCAAGAACCTTCTCATCAACAAGAACTTTACCCATAACCTTGGCATTCGGATTTGTTCCGATCCCAAACTCTGCAACATAGCTTCCATATCCAACAAGTTTATTTTTTAAAATTTCTTCTCCATAACCCTTTATTTTAACGGTTTTTCCATTTTCAACAAAAATTTCAAGCTCGTTTTTAAGGAGACCAACTTCAGCAAAAGATCCGTCGAAAACTATTTTTCCATAGCTCTTTCCCTCTAATGGTGCTATATACGCTTCACCAGCTGGAAGATTACCGAAATCTCCAAATTTTCTTAAAATACCAGTATCTGCTAACCCTCTTCTTCCTTCAACATTTAGAACAACATCTGTTCCCTTATCTGTAACTATTCTTACTTTTTTTGCCATTGTAAGCATTTCTGCGAGCTTTTCACTTATTTTCTTTACGCGCCAGTAGTCAACGTATAGTGTTGGGAGCATCTCCTTAGTAAAGCCCGGCATGCTTGCTACCCTTGTTCCATGCTTGCATGCAAGCTTCCTTGCTTTTGTATGGCTTATAGATTTCGTAGTCGGTGCAAGAACAACGTCGCTGAGAATCATAGCTCTCGCCACCGGCGATGGTAGCTCCTCGCTGTTGTGTGCTCTTGGCTTCATCCTCATAAATAGGACTTCCTCACATATATTTCTGCAAGCATCTTCTATAATCCTTGCAACCTCTTCACTTCTATCATCGCATAAAACGAGAACAATCTCCTCTCTACCTATATTCAAACAAGTCTTTAAAGCCTTAGAGAGTCTTTCTAAATCCTCGAACATGGGCTACGGCACCTCTTAAACTGAAGCATGGTAGCAATATGTTATAGTGATGATAAGGTATAAATAAATTATAACCTCTGAAAGAAAAGTGTTATATATTTGTATTCGTTTCACAATAAGATATTATGGTAGCTTTTGACAGTAGAGATGCCTATAGAATTTACGTTGACGAGAAAAACATAATTACAGATGTAAATAATCTGTTTCTTGAAGATTTAAATGTAAAAAAAGATCAAATCATTGGAAAATGTTTAAGCGAGTTCTTTGAAAAATGTCCAAAAAAGGAGGGAATATACACAACCTTTGCAACAGTTTTTAACAAAAAATTTTTATCAATAGTAAAAATTGAGAAAAAAGATGGGAGAAAAGAAATTTTAATTAAAAATATAACAAAATACCTTGAAGAGCTGTCAAAAGATTCATCCGTAGGTGTTGTATTTCTAACGCCTGAGCTAAGAATAGGATACATAAACAGTTTCTTTGAAAAAAGCTTAAAAATTGATATAAGAAACGCCATAGGAAAGCACTGCTATTCCGTAGTGAAATCTCTCGATAAACAATGTGGAGAATGTAAATTAATGGATGCACTTAGATATAGGAAAGTTGTTGAATTTGAGGAGCGAATTAGAGAGGATTTCCTTGCAAGAAAAATAATATTTCCAATAATTATAGACGGTGAAGTTTTAGGCGCACTAACCTTTGTTATTGACATAACACTTGAAAAATATAAAATGGAGGAGCTGAAGGAAGAGCTCAAAAAAAGCGAGAGAAAATATAAAGAACTCTTTGAAAATGCTGGAGATGCTATAATACTTATAGATGAGACTGGAAAAATTGTTGATGCAAACAAGGAAGCAAATTCGCTGTTTGGTTGCAACGTCGTTGGAAGAAGCATATTTGAATTTACAACAGATTATTCAAGAAAAAAAGTTCTAAACAGTTTAAAGCTAACCTTCGCAAACAGATGTGGAGAAGAACTGCTTAGATTCGATATTATAGATGCTTATGGAAACAAAAAAACCGTTGATGGAAGATGCAGAGTCCTATCAACTGCAGAGTGCAAGCTTGCCCATTTAATTTTAAGAGATATAACATCACTAATTGCCCTTCAAAACGAGCTTAAGTCTCAAAAAGAATTCTTAGAAAGCATAATAAATGGAATAGATGATGGAATAGTTGTTATTGGTAAAGATATGGAAATCCTCCTTGCAAACAACTCATTTTACTCAATGTATAGATTAAATAAAGAAAACATGGACAAAAATATTATATACGATGTTATTAACGGTAAACTATTAGATATTATTTTGAAAAACAGAAGACTCATGGTTGTAACAAAAAGAACAAAAGTAAACGGCGACACAAAATATGTTAGGATAAAGATTTATCCATTTAAAGAGAACATGATAATTGAGGTTCATGAAGATATAACAAATATTTTTAGACTTAGAAAAAGAATTGCAGAATACTACAGAAAGCTAAAAGAAGCATACAACGAACTTAAAGATGTGGATTTTCTAAAGAGCTCTATAATTACAAATGTAAGCCATGAATTAAAAACCCCTATAACTATTATTAAAGGGGTAATTGACATCCTTCTTAATGAAGTTTCTGAAAAAGAACACTATGAACTGCTAAAAGTTGCAAAAAAAGGAATTATAAGACTTTCAAAAATTATAGAAGATCTTATAACAATTGCCAAAATAACAAAGGGAGATTACGAGATTACTCCTATACTCTTCGGGATAAAGGAGATTATAAATGAAACTCTTGCCGAGAAGAATAATTTGTTAAAAGAAAAGAACATTAAGGTAAAATTAAATGTGGAGGATGTAAAGGTTTATGCAGATCAAAATTTAATTAAGCACATGCTCATGAACCTTTTGGACAACGCAATAAAGTTCAACAAGAAAAATGGCGAAATATATATAAATGCTTATGAAGAAGATGGTTATGTTATTATTTCCATAAAGGATACTGGTATAGGAATTCCAAAGGATAAAATAGATAAGATATTTGAGCCCTTTTTCCAAGTTGATCCGAGCATAAGAAGAAAGTATGGCGGAACTGGTTTAGGTTTAGCCATAGTTAAAAGAATCGTAGATCTGCATGGCGGCAAAATTGAAGTTAAGAGCGTATTGGGAAAGGGAAGCGAATTCATAATTAAAATTCCAAAAAGAATCAAAAAGAATTAAAAGCTAAATAATCTCCTTGAGAAGCTTCGGAACGTCCTGAGGAAGCTTTGCTATATGTGCTCCTGCATTTTTTAAGGCTTCTATCTTGCTCTCAGCAGTCCCGCTTTTTCCGTAAATTATTGCACCAGCATGTCCCATTCTCTTCTCTTTAGGTGCATTTAAGCCAGCAATGTATGCGACAACAGGCTTCTTCATCTTTTTAATAAATTCGCTTGCAACTTCCTCTTCATTCCCACCTATTTCTCCTATTAAGACAACAGCCTCGGTTTCATCGTCCTTCTCAAAGGCTTCAAGAACCTCCCTAAAGCTTGTGCCAACTACAGCATCTCCACCTATACCTACAAGCGTGCTCTGCCCAAGATTTTCTTTAGAGAGTGCCGAGGCTATCTCATAGCTGAGCGTTCCGCTTCTTGATGTCACTCCAACAAAACCCTTCTTAAAAACTTTTTCTGGCATTATTCCTATTTTTGTAATCTCTGGTGCTATAATCCCCGGGGTATTTGGTCCTATAACTCTTGTTCCATGCTTTCTTGCATATTCTTTAATTTCCATGGAATCGTGGACAGGAATATGCTCCGTAATTATAACAACTAAATCTAAGTGCTCTATTGCTTCAAAAGCAGCATCCTTAGCAAACGGGGCTGGAACAAATATAATGCTGGCTTCAGCATCCTCTTCTTCAAGGGCTTCTTCTACTGTATTGAACACCTTAACTCCATGCACCACCTCACCCTTCTTTCCCGGAGTAACTCCTGCTACGATCTCTGTTCCATACTCAAGCATCAGTTTCGTGTGAAACCTTCCTTGCCTACCAGTAATTCCCTGAACAATTACCCTTGTATCCTTGTCCACAAAGATCATTTTACAACCTCCTTCGCCTTCTTAACAGCCTCTATCATGTCACTGAAAACGTATATGCCAGCATCTTCAAGTATCCTTCTTCCTTCATCTTCATTTGTTCCAACAAGCCTCACTATAACTGGTTTTTCTGTTTTAAGCTCCTTTAATGCACCAACGATGCCCCTTGCAACCTCATCGCACCTCGTTATTCCGCCGAGGATGTTTATAAATATAAGCCTTACCCTCTCGTTGCTCAAAACAAGCTTCAAAGCCTTCTTCATAACTTCTTCGCTTGCACCGCCTCCTATGTCGAGGAAGTTTGCCGGCTCTAAATCAAAGTGCTTTAAGGTATCGAGAGTAGCCATTGCCAACCCGGCTCCATTTACTATGCAACCTACATTCCCGCTTAGCTCTACGTATGCAAGTTCTCCTTTCTTCTCAAATCCCTGCCTATAATAGGCATCTTCATCAACGATTATCTTGGCATCGAGAGCTATTGCATCACTACCAGAGATTGCAAGCGGATTTATCTCTGCTAAGTAGCAGTCCTTCTCCCTAAAGAGTCTGTAAAGCTTGTATATTACATCGCTCACCTTTTTAAAAATTTCATTGTCCTCACATATCTTCCTTGCGATTTCACGAGCTTCGTATGGATTAAGACCAGTAAAAACATCAACATGTTTTTTTATAATTTTTTCTTTCTCAACATCTTCTATATCAACACCGCCCTCGCTGCTTGCAATAATAAGAGGTTTTCCAACAGTTCTATCAACAACAACGCTTAAATAAAGCTCTTTATCAATATCAATCTTTTCTTCAGCGAGAATTTTTTCACAGAATTTTTTAAGCTCTTTAACCTTTTCAACAGCTTCTTCATAGCTATTTGCAAACTTTATCAGTCCTGCTTTACCTCTTGATCCATGTAAAACTTGAGCTTTTAGTGCTACGGGATAAAAATCAACTTTTTTGAGGTCTTCAATATTAGATACAACGACAGACTTAGGAACTTTTATACCATATTCGGAAAAAATCTTTTTAGCCTCGTATTCAAAGAGCCTCATTCAATCACCCTTCATTAACTTTTTTGCATATTCAAATCCTATATCCAATGCCTTTTTATTCATCTCCTCAGTTCCTTTTGGAACACTTTGAAGAACAGCCTTAACTAAATAATCCCTCTCCAGAACATTTGAAATTTCTACAAGAGAAGCGAGCATTATTATGTTTGCAACTATTCTGTTGCCAAGCTTTTCTGCAGCCAACTTTGTTGCCGGAATTCCGTAGCTCTTCTGCTCAACGCTTACCTTTTTTATTATGCTCGAATCGTATATGAGAATGCCATCTTTCTTTAGATCTCCTATGTATCTTTCAAACGCTGGATTTGACATTACAAGAAGTATATCTGGCTCCCTAACTTTTGGATAGTATATTTCCTCATCGCTTATTATTACCTCACTCCTCGAAGCTCCACCTCTCGCCTCTGGACCGTAGCTCTGCGTCTGAACAGCGTTTAAACCTGCTAATATAGCGGCTCTTCCGAGTATTAAGCCAGCAGTTATTATCCCCTGCCCTCCAAAACCTGCAAGCCTTATTTCAATCTTCATTTTTATCCCTTAATAATTTTTTTATGAAATTTTTAAACTCAACTACCCAAGGCTCTTTTTCCATAGAATTTAAAACTTCTTCGAAGAATTTTCTTTTATCTCCGTTAAAATGATTATTTACGACAGCATTTATAAAATCATGAGGATCAAACTCAAAATATTCATGATATTCTTCTTTTAGAAAGTTTTTTATGTTACTTTCTAAGCTTTTTTCTATTTCATGAACATATATTTTAAGTATTCTGTTTCCTTTTTTATACTGAACCTCGATTCTGTTGCTTTTTTTGATTATTTTTGGAGCAGTATTTTTCGGATGAAATTTACATGGTGTCTTAGCAAAAGCATCAATTTTCTCAAAAATTTCATTATAAACATCACCGTGATTTTTATCCAGAACTACAGCAACCTTAGGAAAATTTTTCTGATGTTTTAATTCTAAAACAATCCTGTTTATAGCCTTATACACATTTTTCTTACCATTAGCCTGAAAAATGATAACATCATCAGTTTTCCTTGAAATTTCACGAAGTTTACTATATAATCTCCTAAGTTCCTCCGTAATTATGTATTCTATACCCAAACTCTTGAGGATGCTTCCTATAAAATATGTATCATTCTCACCTTCGCACACCATAATCATAATTATATACCCCTTAAATCCTCTCCTAATTCTTCAACGCTTTCCTTTGCCTCATCAAAGCCCATTATTTCATATTCAATATCTTCCCCGTCTCTAAACATCCTTATTATCTGCAGAAAGCTCCTGTTCTCATCAATTTCAAGGAAGTTCTCTATAAGCTCCAAGCTGTGGGTTGAAATGAAAAGCTGCATCTTTCCTTCTCTTGCGGACTCTGAAAGCTCTTTAACCATGAACTCAAGATATCCCGGATGCATGTGGTTTTCTGGTTCTTCAAGGATAACTATACCCTTATCTATATACAAGTTTATCACTATCTTTTTAAGAAGTGCTAAAAAGCCGTCTCCCATTAAGCTAAGTGGAACTGGCTTTTTTACACCCTCCTGAAATACATAGATTTCACCATTTGCAACCCTTAAATCCTCGATATAAAGCTTTTCTTTCAATATTTTGATTAAATTTATAATTTCACCTCTGCTTACGAGACTGTTGTATATTTCTTTCAAATTTAAAACTATATTTTCACCTTCAAAAATGATATTAGATACCATTTCATTGGATTTCATTATAGGATATTTTTTTACAATTAAATAGTATGAAAGAATATCATCATTCTTATAAGCTATAAGCAGTAATTTCTTGGATTTTGAAATTTTTTCTATGGTCTCTATCTTTTCTCTATCCGATTTTTCTTCTGCACCTTCTCTTTTTTGTAACCAATATGTGATTACATTCTGAAGTAAAGAGATTCTATTTTCATCGATATGCTTTAAAACGAGTTCTTTAAATGTTTTTTCATGTTCCGAGGGAAAATCCTTCTCTTTATATAAAATTCTTAGCTTAATTTCTTTATTTATTTCTATGTTGGCTTCTTTCTCTCCAACTCTTATAAAGTAATCAATATTATCAAATCCTCCTCTTCTTTCTATAAAAACCTTTAGGAGATCATTACCAAATACATCTAAAAATCCCGTTGGCGATGTATAGGCTAAGGCAACTGCTTCCAAAATTGAAGATTTCCCCGTGTTATTTCTTCCAACAAATATGTTGATAGGTTTTACGTTTTCAAGCTCAAAGTATGGTATGCATCTGAAGTTCTCAATTTTTAAGTTTTTTATCATAGCTTAACACCGATACTATTTTTTATCCTCCTCCTTTATTATCTTTTCCAAATCTTCAGCCTTACCTTCCTCGATGAGATACCTCGCTTTTGGTTTCATAAGCTTTTTAATGACCTTCTCTACTTTCTCCTTATCTACCTCTATTTCCTCTACCTCGATAACCTCCTTTTTCTCCTTGACCTTTTCTTCTTTTATTAGTCCGAGAAGCCTCAAAAATCCGGGTCTGTCCCTGTCAACATATTCCCCAACAATAATTTTCCCGGAGATATCTTCTCCAGCTTCTTCAAGTTCCTTAGCCTTGCTTATCGTTATTGTGTTCTCCCTAAAATACTCAAGCATTTTTATAGCCGTCCTCATCTTGTTCCTCCTTCCGTATGCGGTGGGGCACTGGGTAACTACTTCTATATAGCTGAACCCTTCTTTCCTTAGAGCTTTTTTTATAGCCTTTTTTATTTCATCTGGAACCAAAACCGTTAATCTAACAACGTAGTTCGCACCGCTCGCTGCAGCTACTTTGCACGCATCAATAGCTGGTTCAACATTTCCCCTTGGCGTTGTAGTAGTTTTAGCACCTTTTGGTGTTGTAGGTGAGTGCTGACCGCCGGTCATGCCGTAGTTATAGTTGTTTGCACATATGGTTACAATATCCATATTCCTTCTGCACGCATGTAAAAAGTGGTTTCCCCCAATTGATATGTTATCGCCGTCGCCTGTTATCACAATCACCTTGAGCTCTGGGTTTGCAAGCTTAATTCCGGTAGCAAAAGCTAAGGGTCTTCCATGAGTTGTGTGCAAGGAATCGAGGTTGAAGTATCCCGGCACCCTTGAGGAGCATCCTATTCCCGAGACTAAAACAACCTTATCGAGATCTATTTCTCCAGCAATACTCATTTCAGCAAGAGCTTTTGCCAAAGAATTTATTATGGTTCCAATACCACAACCCTCGCAGAGTATATGTGGCAGACGATCCTTTCTTAGAAGCTCCATATAGTCAATTTCTCTCTTAGCCTCGCCTCTTATCTCAATTTCTTCAGCTTCTGCCACCACACCAATCACCTTTACAAACGTAAAGATAATCTTGCTATAAGTAAAGTTCAAAATAAATTTATTGCATAACGTTGTAATATATTGCTAAAAAGGTGGTTGCATGGAAGAGATAATTAGGGGCAGAGTCTGGAAATTTGGAAAAAACGTTGATACGGATCAGATAATTCCAGCAGAGTATCTTGTAACGGCTGATGAAAAAGAACTGTGCAAGCATGCCTTTGAGAAGGTAATGCCAAGCTTCTCAAAAAACGTTAAGAAAGGGGATATAATTGTAGCTGAAGAGAATTTTGGCTGTGGATCGAGCAGAGAACATGCAGTAAGAGCCTTAATAGGCTGCGGAATAAGCTGTGTTATAGCAAAGAGCTTTGCGAGAATATTCTTCAGAAATTCCATAAACCTTGGTTTACCTGTTATCGAGGCAGATGTTGAAGCCGATACTGGAGACATTCTCGAAGTGAACTTTAAAAAAGGAACAATAAAAAATATAACTAAAGGAAAAGAGTTTAAATTTAAACCTATGCCAGATTTCCTTATGAAGCTACTATCAAAAGGACTTATAGAATATGCAAAAGAAAAATTGAAAGAAAAATCTTAGGACTTTGCAGATGCAAATAGCAATATCATGAATACAAAGAAAAGCAATCCAAACAGTATCCACTGAAACATCATTGCCTTCCTTCTTCTTGAATTAAATTCAATTTCACATTTTTTCGAACAGAAATACTCATTCGGCGGAATACTTATACCGCAGTTTATGCAGTGTCTGTGCTTTTCAACCATGCTTCATTATTTTATACAACATATTTAAATATTTTTTCCAATCCCAAATTTTTAGAAAAATTTTCAAAATTTTTTTAATTTGTAAGGATAAAATAAATTCATCATGATAGTTGAATTCATGAAAACATACAGCTTTATCTCGAGCAAACCTGAGGGAGACGTAAAGATTGTGGGAATTCCATTAGACATCACCCAGACATTTAGAAGCGGAACGAGAGAAGCACCTGACGAGATAAGGAGATGCTCGGACAGCATAGAGGACTACAGTCCTGTATTGGATAAAGATTTAAGAGACAAGGAATTTACAGATTTGGGAAATATAATCTTGCCGATGTCTTTGCAGGCTCTTGAGTATATATTTAATGCTACTAAAGAAATAAAGCACCCTATATGCTTAGGCGGTGAACATTTAATAACATACCCGGTTGTAAAAGCTTTAAAGAAAAGATATAGGGATATCGTTGTTCTCCAGCTCGATGCTCACCTCGACTTAAGGGATGAATACTTTGGCGAGAAGTTCTCCCACGCAACCGTAATGAGGCGTGTCCTTGATTTAGGCATAGAACTGTATCAGCTCGGTATCAGAAGCGGTTACAAGGAAGAGTATGAGTTTGCAAGAAAAAATGGGACGATAATAAACAGCATAGAGGAATTTGACACAAAAAAACCAGTATATATAACATTTGATATTGACGTTTTAGATCCAGCTTATGCACCGGGGGTTACAAATCCAGAGCCCTGCGGAATGAGCACGGAAGAGCTCTTCAATATTATATACAAGCTCGATTGCGACGTCGTTGGGTTCGATGTTGTTGAGGTAGCTCCTATCTATGATCCAGCTTCTATAACCGCAGTTACCGCAGCAAAAATTGTTAGAGAATGTATATTAAAGTTCTTTTAGACATATTTACTTTGATTCTGGCTTTATTTCGCTTAGCTCATAAACTTTATCTTTGCCCAAATACTTTTTCAAGATTTTTCCGTCTTCCATATAAAATTCCACTGTATTACCCTTTATTCTCTTCTCTCTAAGCAGCCTTTCAAGCTCTTCTCTAAAGGCAATTTTTGCCATTTCAATGTATTTCATTGCAAGTTTTTCAATTTTATCCTTTTCACTCCTATCTATATCAAGCTCATCAAGGTCTATTTCATAATCAAATCTAAATTTAATGAAGTGATTTGCGCCGCTCGCAAGTTTTGCATCGAGATGCAACCTTACTATAATATTAAGCATGTTTTCATAGTTTACAAAATATCTTGCCTGTATATTTTCAAGTATTTTGTCAACCGCCTGCTCCATAGTCTATTGTTTTGTGATGGATATTTATAAAATTTACTGTCGTTTTTCTAAATTTTTTATCATTTTTGTCCAGTATCCAAAATCATGTGCTATTCTAAAACCAAATTTTTTGTAAAATTTTATAGCCCGCTTATTTTCACTTCCTACGTATAGCTCGATTTTGTTAACATTTCTGCTTAAATAAGATAAACATTTCTGCATCAGCTTCGTTCCGATACCTCTTCCCTGATACTCCTTTCTAACAACTATTTCATGTATTGCTCCTCCTCCATTCCAATCAGCATCGCATGCAGCAAAGCCTACGATTTTATCTCCATCTTTTGCTACAAAAAATCCATTTTTATCTCTTTTAAACAGCCACTTTATGTATCTTTTTATATCTCTAATTCTTGTATAGTGATACTTATCCATGTCACTATATCCACTTATGTATACTTCTATAAGCTCTTTAACAATATCTCTATTTAATTCCTTCAGCCTCTCTACAACAAGACCTCTGATCATGCATCATCCCTGCTTTTTTACAACATCGTATTCAAGAATTAAATCTTCTCCGAGTTTATAAAATTTAACAAGATTGAGCCTTATTCCAGATCTTATTTTATCAAAGCCCTCTCCCTCAGCGAGTGTTACTGCATCCTTCCCACCAACGATGTATGGCGCTATGCTCACGATAACCCTGTCAACAAGCCCGCTCTTCAGCATGCTCCAGTTTAATGTTCCTCCGCCTTCAAGAAGAATTCTCTTTATACCCATATCATACAGCTTTTCGAGCAGGCATCTAAGGTCTACAAGGTCGCTTCCGCATACTATAACCTTAGCTATTTTCCTTAGTTGAGCTATTTTATTTTTATCAGCTCTTCTGCTAACAGCTATTATTGTTCTCGCCTCCTTATTCAGAACCCTTGCATTTAGCGGTATTCTCGCTCTGCTGTCAACTACTATTCTCGTAGGATTTCTGCCAAAGCCCTTGGAGGTTAGGCTTGGGTTGTCTTTTATAACAGTGTTTATTCCAACCATTATCCCGTCAACGCTTGCTCTAAGCCTATACACCCTTTCCCAGTCCTCTCTGCATGAAAGCTCGCTATCTCCACTCTTGCTTGCGATTTTTCCATCAAGCGTCATTGCAGAGTTTAGAATTACATAGGGCTTCATGCTTTACCAAGCCTCAGAATCTCTATAGCTCTTATTATATCTGTTCTTGTAATTATACCGATAAGCTTATCGTTTTCAAACACCAAAAGTCTGCCTACGTTTTCTCTGTTCATCTTCATTAGGGCATCGAGAACCTCCTCGTCTTTTCTGCATGTTATAAGCTTTGTGCTCATTATATCTTCAACCTTAAATCTGCCCCAATCTTCTCTTCTAATCTGAGAAAGATCGCTGAAGGTTACAACACCCACAACTCTGCCATCGTCTACAACAGGATATCCCATGTGCCTGTGCTTGAGCATGAAGACGTAGAGTTCTTCCAAGCTCATGTCCTTCGAAACCGTAATTACGTCTGCTGTCATTATATCCTCAACTTTTAGCCCTGAAAGCAACGTGGATATGTAGATAAACTTGCTCTCCTGCTCAGCTCCGATGTATACGAAGAAGGATATAAGAAGGAGTAACGGGTTAAGGGATAGAATGCCTATCATGAACATGGCAACCGCTATTATCTTTGCAATCCCCGCTGAAAGCTCCGTAGCTCTTAAAAAACCGATTCTCATCGCAAGTATAGCTCTAAGAACCCTTCCACCATCCATGGGAAGTGCCGGAACAAACAAGTTAAATATCCCAAGTATAAGGTTTATCTTAAATACCGTCGCTAAAATATCAAAGAATTCGAAAGTCTGACTTATCATGAAGAAGGGAAAGAGCCTCTCAACCTTGTTAAAAGCATAGAGTATTAAGAAAGAAATAAGTGCAAATAAAAAGTTCATAAGTGGTCCAGCAATTGCAATTCTAAGCTCTTTTTTTGGTTCTCTTGGAATGTCCTTCATTGAAGCGACTCCACCGAAAGGAAGAAGCATTATTCTATCTATTTTTACACCATACTTTAAGGCTACAAGCGAGTGTGAGAGCTCATGAAGAACTACAAAGAAGAAGAGGAGCAGAATGTAAAAAACTATGTAGAGATTTCCAAATATAATTCCAGAGACAAATAGTAATAGGATGAGGAGGATAAAGGATATATGCATCTCTATTGGAATTCCAAAGATCTTCCCTATTCTTATACCTTCCATTCAGCCCAACCTCTGAGAACATTCATATCCGCAGTCCTTGCATGCCCTTATTGGTTTTATATTATCCTCAATCTTTTTCAATTTAACTACATGCTCAACGGCTTTTTTAACGTTGTCATCTTCACCTTTAATAAGAAACGTTCTTGAGCTCTCAAACCCAAAGCTTCCAGAAGCGACAGCCTTTGCTTCAACGTTAAAGAGTATTTTAAAAGCTTCCAATTCTGTAATCAACTCACCGCTTACTGGAAAGATTCCGAGCTTAAGACTGTCGCTTAAATCTATATTTTCTATTCCCATTTCCATGCTTAGCTCGTCAATGCTCGAATTTATAAGTTTTTCAATGCTCGCTGGTATTATGAACCTGACTCCTCTTGCTTTAAGGATTCCGTAGTATCTTCCTATAGTCCCACCATCCCTCGCTGCTAAGAGAACACCAGCTCTTCTGTTAATATCTATCGCATTTGCACCTTTTATAAAAACGTCTCCTTTACCCATTTTTCCTATTATTTCCCTTGCATCACCTTCGAAGATTTTACCTCTAACAAATATATATTCCTCCAATCTGTATTTTTCTGGAAGAACGCAATTCCCATAGCTACTGTAGAATCCTGCTACATACCTTGCCTTGTCAATCTTTTTTCCCAGAATTTCTTCAACAATATATGCGTTTGTAGATCCCCTTGCAACATATACAATTGAGCTTTTGAGCTCCTTTTCTATGCTCTTTCTAACAGCTTTTGCTATAAGCCTCTTCGATACAGCGGAGTTTATTGTTACAAGTGCTCGCATATTTATAAATTATTGTGGTTAATAGTATTTAGCTTTTGCTCATGGTTAATTTTTTATCTTGTTAATACTAACGATTAACCACAGCTACCCAAAAACCGTGAGAGGTGCTTGCTTGGCTGGTAAACATTCATCGAGGAAGTGGAAAAAACGTGGAAAATGTAGATGGAAAACAAGAAAGAAAAAACTCAAGGAAAGGAGGAGGAAAGCTAAACTGAGGAAATAATTAAATGCGGGGGTGCCCGAGTCAGGCCAAAGGGGGCGGACTTAAGATCCGCTGGCGAAGAGCCTGCGAGGGTTCAAATCCCTTCCCCCGCATAAATCTATTTTTATCTATTTTTGGGTAAAAATCATCCTTATTTTTTACAATAATTTTTTCGTTTTCAATAATGTTTTCATTTACGCTATTTTTTGCGTATTTTAAAATATTTTCGAATACTTTCCGTTTAGCTCTTTTGTCTTTATATACTCTATTGATGAATTCTTCAACACGATCCATGCGACCACCATTTAAAAAGTCTATTCAACTGCACTAAGCACATGTCCGAGAAGGAGCTTGAAATCTTAGTAAAAATAAAGCAGATAGAAATAACGGAGATTGCTGGTAAGATAGTATTTGAGATAGGCAATAAAACATTTGAAAGAGAGTTCAGAGAAAAGCTTGACTCAAGCACCGAAGATCCCTCCGATAATATGGAAATTATCATGGAAATTTTCAAATCTCTCAAGGAAGCTGAAGAACCGGTGATACAGTAATAGAACCGATTTTTCTTGCGAGTAATAGAGCTCTATTTAAAATTTTTCGTCATTTGTAGATAGCAGTATATATAGCATGTCTTCCGATGGATTATATACAACTATAAGCTCCTTAGCATTTTTCTTTATATCTTTGATTTCATTTAAAAAGTTATCTTTCTTTTCAAGCAAAATTTTCTTTTTTGGAGCTACTTTTATCATGAATTTCATTGTTTAGCCTCCATAAAGCTACACCACGATTTTTATCTCATCTTTCTTTTCTATTAGAACAATATTCTCTGCTTCCAGCTTTCTCTTTGCTCTTTCGAAAACGAGTTCTCTCAGCGTTCTTCCAACAATGCCATGCTCCTGCATTATTGCTTTCAACTCTTCCTTGCTCTGGTGCTCGCTGTTTCGTGATATTATTTCAAATGCTATTTCTTTTGCTTTCTCGTCGATCCACTCGTATTTCTTCATTACATTTACTACTCTTGCCGAAGCTTCTAAATCCTCTAAAGTTACATAGTGATATATGTCAACCTCAGCTATATTCTCCCCACCACAATACTCACACACAACCTCAAGCCCCAGCAGCATCTAAACCACCAATGTAAGTTTTATAAACTTTTCAAAACCAAAATAAAAACAATGAAAGAATACAGAAGTTTAAAAGTTTTAAATTAAAGATGTTGAAAAATCTCGTTGAAGAAAAGTTAAGTGATTATGTTACAGTTGAACAATAAGGTCTCATCCTTATTATCAAGCCAATTAACATTGATGAACTTGAGGATAAAATAACAAAACAGCTTGAGGAGGAACTAAATACTTTCACAAGAAGATGTTCTTGAAGCAATAAAAAATGAGTATTTTGGCATGGAACATCTGAAGGGAAGCTCTTGCTTGCCTCAGAGAATCAGAGCTTTAGAGAGATGGTAAAATTACGAGGTTGAGGCTTGGCAACAAAAGTATTTTCATAAGTCTCGATTTTTCTTGTTCGAGAGAAGAAGCAATTAAAATTTTAAAAGAGTTTGGAATTTTGAAACAAGAGAGAGGAGAAAAGAGAAGAGGAAGACCACAAGGAACTTATGTTTACAATGATGAAATGATATACAAGGTTCCTGATTTTGTTAGAGAAAAGAAAATCGTTAGTATCAGACAAATAAAAGATAGTATGGGCTGGAACTGGCAAACAACGCAAAAAATATCTTATAACCCCCTTGCAAAATGCGAGAGTCAATCACATATATTCTTCCTTTATTTTCCTTTTTAACTTAATATTTATGCATTCATGCGCAAAAATTCTACAGCTT
>JALTZZ010000039.1:35518-68445 GCA_027051165.1 archaeon
ATAATTAAATGTCCTTTTATTGAAAAATATTATGTATAGCTTAGCTCGCAATTATATGAGCATGTCTCTTCGCTTGTATGAGGTCTTTTGCAAAGGGGTTAATGTTCTTAATAGCTTCAGAGTTATATAGATGCTTATCTCCATAAATTTTTAAAATTGCATAATCGATATCTCTACCGCTCATAGGAGCATGTATGCTTGTCATCTCACTGTCATTTGACAAACCTAAAAATATTCTTATTTGAGGTTCTGTAATGAATTTCGTCAGAACTGTTGCTCTTACATGTCTTAATGCATGTGGATTGACTTTCTTTTTTTCTGATCTTTTTGTCAATTCTTTAAGCAGTTTTCTTACGTAATGATAATTTATATATTTATTAGCAGTTGTTGGATTTGTTGATGTTGGAATTCTGCATCAAAGACAGGTTTCTGGATTGTTTCTATCTGGATGATCCTCTAACCATCTCTGTAAGGCAACTACTGAGGCAACTAACCTGATTTTTCTTTCACCAGTTTTACCTCATTACATATAATAATGCACCGTATTCATCAAATTCTATGTGCGTTATTTTTAGTGAAAGGAAATCCCCGATTCCACATCCACTTTTATATAACATAAGGACAAATGCTCTATCCCTAGAATTACACGCTACTTTTGTCATTCTTTTTATTTCTTCTTCACTCAATATCTCTTCTGGAAGTTTCCCAACTTTTGGTATCTTTGCTTTTATCTATGAGGTATCCAGTTCCCAAAAAGGCAAAGAACTTCTTTATAATTACTTTATAATCGTGCTTTGTCCACGCTGCAAGGTTACTGTCCATCTCTATCTCAACTATTAGATTTCTTAGATCTTTCTCTGTTACTTCTTTGAATGGTTTTCCCAACCTTCTCCTGACTGGTATAAGAGTATATATGTATTTTACAATTCTGCTCATACTAATTCCTTCGATAATCATCTGATTTATGAATTCTTTAGCACTTTGTTATCTTCTTCTGAAAAAGATGACACACCCTCCTTTATTATTCTCTCCAAATTATTTAATCCACCATAAATTCTGTATCCATCTTTATCGTTCATATTGTAGTTTTTTTGCCTACTATAGTCTATACACCTACGTCATTGCTTATAAAAGCCAAGGCTATAGTTATATTAAATTTGAGTTCTTCCACGGCACTTTTTTCCAGTGCCACAGCCTTAACTTTTTCTAATAGGTATAATTTTTCCCGAAATTAATGCATACGAGGAATTCAAAGAAAAACGCAAAACATATTCTCAAGTGCTTCTCAGCGTTTCAGGCTATCAAAAAAGAGACTTGGAAGATTCTCAAAAAACTTGTCTGTGGTGGATGATATTATTTTTATCTCTTCGCTGGAAATAGATGTGGGAAACCTTGATTCGAGGCTTAGAGTCTCGCTCTTTTCCCGCTCTCAAGTGTAGGAAAGGTCGGCTTTACCTATCTTAAGAAGAAGGTGCACACAGCCGATGACAACCTGAGCATGCACATGCATAGGCTTTGCAATGCTGGTTATGTAACCATGGGGAAAGTCTTTGAGGACAGAAAACCAAGCCAGCTCCTGAACGAGAGATATTCTGGCTTAGCAAAGCTCCAGCCACGTCAAGGAGGCGGGAATATTGTCTAAAATACCATGCAATGGCATGACACGAAAAATTTATAAATTCGTTATACAAAAATTATATTTTCAATTTCAACATTACTTAAGAGGGGCAAAACGGTAGAGAGTTTGCCATAGAGCTGGCAGGTTCTTTACTGTTTTTCCCCTCTTTTTCCTGGAGGTGAAAAATAAATGGTAAAAAGTAATATTATGCGGGCAAAGTTTGTGTATGTGCTGGTTTTTGTTCCGGTAGCGATTAGCAGTGTATGTGCAGAGGTTGTTGACAGCGGTGGCGATGTTGACTGGCATACCTCAATAGCCTTTGACTCAAATAGAAATCCGCACATAAGCTACTACGATGATTCGAACAGTTATCTGAAGCACGCTTACACTCACTAAAATCAGCTTATAATAGTTAATGCCGAGGAAAAGAAAGTTTTGAGGGGGTTCAGAATTGTGGGCATCAATATTGAGTAGTATTTCGTTCGTTTTCGTCCTTCTCGCTCTCCTCAACATCGCAGGAGCCCTGCCTCTGAGCTCATGTGGTGTAATAGAATCTCCCGGCTACTACACCTTAGTTAGCGATATAACAAACACCACAACATCAATTTGCTTCTGGATAAGGGCGAGCAACGTCACCATAGATGGCAACGCACATGTTCTTCTCGGCTCGCCCTCAGGTATCGGGATGCTTATCGGCTCAAATCAGGTAAAAGCCATAAATATAACCATAGAGAACATTTCTCTTGAGGGCTGGTCTACCGGAATTTCCGTGAAGCAAGGTGAAAATGTGAGAATATATAACGCAAAGATTGAGAACGGCACAGATGGCATTTCCTTAGGAGACCCGCTAAGGAGCAGCAGCTCCATTACAATAGACAACTGCACCCTGAAAAACAACATAGATTATGGTATAACCATAGGCTACAATATTGAGAATATAACAATTAAAGACTCCGTAATAATATATAGCTACCGTGGTATATCCTATGGGGGTAGCAGCTACTATCCCAACATCACCGTTTACAACAACTTCTTCAACACAACGCTGGATGCGGTTGAATCCCTTGTGAACTTCTATGGAATATTTAACACAACAAAACGGGCTGGAATTAACATAATCGGCGGTAGCTACATAGGTGGTAATTACTGGGGGAGAACAGATGGAAACGGCTTCAGCGACACCTGCATAGACACCGATGATGACGGAATATGCGATTCTCCTTCTTACTACCAGATAAACAGCATGAGCTACGACCATCTTCCATTAGCCGGCGCTGGTGTAGCACCTCCGCCTATTGAGGAATATCAGATTTCAGGCAAAATCTACTATTCTGGAAACAGAAGTGGCATTATCTACATAGAGGTGCTCTACTCCTGTGACCCCTTTGCAGCACCGCTTTTCTTTACAAACATCTCATCTCCCGGAGATTACACCATAAACGTAACAAGTGGGAGCTACTATGTGAGAGCTTTCATGGATGCAAATGGAAATTTGAGCTACGATGCAGGCGAGCCTTACGGCATGGCGATAAACAAAAGCACTTGTGCAGATGCGGATTTGATAAACATCTTTAATGCAGGAGTTTCCGGTGTGGACATAACCATCTACGAGGCTGAGAGCACACCTCCATTAGTTTACATAATATTGCCTCAAAACAAAAGCTACAACACCACCAGCATTCCCATTGAGGTTTCTGCCATGGACGATACGGGCATAGATACCGTAATTGCCGAGCTTGATGGGGTAAACATAACCCTGAGCTACTCAGCTGGGCTTTACAGGGCTACCGCCACAGGGCTTGGAGAGGGAATGCACCACCTCAAAGTATATGCAAACGACACCTTTGGAAACGTGAATTCAAGCGAGGAAGTCTACTTCAGCGTTGACACCACTCTGCCAAGCTTAACCTTTGTTGCTCCTACGCCAGCGAATGGCACGCTGATGAACGCAAGAAATGCAACCTGGATATACATAAATGTAACTGCCGATGAGCCTCTGAGCGGAGCTTGGCTGGAATACTGGAACGAAAGGATTCATGCCAACATAAGCCTCAACGGCTCTCTGAGAAACTGGCACGGCAATTTTTCCCCTGCAGATGGTGCCTACTACTACAGAGCTTGGGGCAACGACAGTGCTGGAAATAAAAACGCTACAGGGATCAGATTTATATGGATTGACACAACGCTACCTAACATAACCATTTATTCTCCACGGAACACAACCTACACTACGAGTGATGTTGGACTCAACCTCTCAGCCAGCGAGCCAGTCTCAGCATGGTGGTACTCCTTGGACAGAGGGGCAAATGTAAGCTTTACTCCAAACACGACTCTTCAAAACCTTGGAGATGGCTTGCACCTACTTGAAGTTTATGCAAGAGACCCTGCTGGAAACACGGGTAACGCTAAGGTTGTTTTCACAGTAGCTCTTCCCGATATAACACCTCCTCTCCTGAGCTTTGTTTCTCCCACCCCCGAAAACGGCTCTATTGTAAATACGAGCTACATTTATGTGAACGTAACCTCAAGCGAACCTCTCTCTCAGGCTGTGCTTGAGTGGAACGGCGCCAACTATACGATGTACGGTTCTGGTGTAAACTGGCATCGCAACTTCACAATATACTATCCTGGATACTACCACGCTACCTTCAGGGTGCACGGCAGAGATGTGAGTGGAAACTGGGGCTCCACCGAGAAGAGGTTAATAATTGTGAGAATCTCCAGAATAGATGGATGCACAGTAATAGGATATCCCGGTGTTTACACCCTTACCAAAGATATAGTAAATTCTACAAGCAGCATGTGCATCTGGATTCTGAGCAGTGATGTTGTGATAGAAGGAGCATCGCACGCCATAGATGGTGTGCAAAACGTGAACTCCAAGGGAATATATGTTTACAACTCCTCCGGAAGGCTGAGAAATATAACGGTAAGAAATTTAACACTGACAGACTGGGATTACGGCATCTATATATATCGAGCAGAGGACAGCCTTATTGAGAAGATATCTGCTTCAGACAACACCGTGGGTGCACATCTAACTGGAGTGCAGAACATAACCCTTCAGGATAGCACCTTTACACCCAAGTCAGGCGGAGACGGAGTCTATCTGAGCGGTTCAAATTGCACCATAAAAAACAACGCCTTCCTCAACACAGCCTACGCCCTGCGCCTCTATAGAGCATCAGAAAACTCAATACACAACAACGTTGTTGCTGCTGCTACGGGCGGCTACGGCATATACCTATCCTCCTCCCCATCTAACACATTGAGGAACAATCAGCTGGTAAATGGAAGCTACGGCATTTATTTGACCTCGTCTCTGAAGAATTTCATTCTGGAAAATGGAATTTCCTCTGCTCAGTATGGAATTTACCTTGAAAACTCTGGGAACTGCACACTGCACAACAACATCTTAGACTCAAGCTTCCGGGCACACATCTACCTCAACGCCTCTGGATATTCAGATATTGCGAGAAACATCTTAGAGAACTGGACTGATGGTATAGAAACACACAATTCACCTCATCTCAGTGTAATAAACAACACCGCTAGAGAACTGCAGAAATTCCTCAGCATATACAACTCCAGCGATTCCTATGTGATCAACAATACAGTCACCTACATTGAGGATGCGCTTGAGGTTTACAATTCTTCCAGACTGGATATAAGCCACAATATCTTTATAAGCAACTTTATTTTCTCCACAGGAATCCTTATGGAGAATTCTAATGACAGCACAATACACACCAATAGAATAGAGGAGTTTGAAATTGCAGTGGAACTCTTCAAGTCTTATGGAAATCTGATATTCAACAACCTATTCAACATCTCTGCTGTGGCAGATAACGGAAACAACCAGTGGAACACAACAAAGAGGACAGGGGTTAACATAGTAGGTGGTCCATACATAGGCGGGAACTACTGGGCACTGCCGGACGGCACTGGATACAGCGACGCATGCACAGATAGCGATGCAGATGGAATCTGCGACCTCCCATACACCACTGGAAATGTGATTGACTACCTGCCCCTCGCAAGATACGACACTCAGCCGCCGCAAATAGAAATAATAGCACCTTCACAGATTGAGAAGGGCAGCAACTTCGTGCTAAACATAACAATAACAGACAGAAATCCCTCTGAGTACAACGTAACAGGGAATGGCAGTTTGATAGCCAGTGGAGGCTATATCTCCGGCACACCGATAATTCTAAATCAGCTCTATGGGTTAGACTATTTTGATACTGGAGACCTGAGCTATGAAGTTTGTGCCAACGACAGCTACAACAACTCCAATTGCACCTCAGTTGTTGTTAGAGTTGTGGATACCACACCGCCAAGCATAACACTCTATTCTCCACAGAATATCACCTATTTCACAGATATCATTGATCTTAAAGTCTCAGCCAGCGAGCCAGTCTCAGCATGGTGGTACTCCTTAGACGGAGGGGCAAATGTAAGCTTTACACCGAATATAACAATAAATGTTGCACCCTCCCGAAGCCACACTCTCACAATCTATGCCAGGGATTTAAGTGGAAATGTGGGGAAGGTGAAGGTGGTATTTACCGTCGCAAACCTCATTAGAGGGTGCATGCAGATTTCAGCACCTGGCACATATTTTGTAGTTTCGGATATACTGAACTCTTCTGCAGAAAAGTGCGTAGTAATAAGCTCTGGAGACGTGATTTTGGAGGGTGAAGGGCATGTAATAGATGGAAGAGGAGGAGACTACGGAATTTACATCTCTCCCTCACAGGGACGGCTTGAGAATGTCACAATCAGGAATCTAACACTCTCTGAGTGGGAGTATGGGGCTTATGTCAGTGAAGTAGACAACAGCACCTTTTCAAACCTCAGCATAGAGAATGGCATCCACGGGATGGAAGTGTGGTATGGAGACAACAACACCTTTGCAGGAATTACTTTCCTGAACAACTACGATGGTATAGGTATGTATGCAGGAGATTCAAACGTCCTCGCACACATATATGTTGAATGTTCGCCAATGCACAATGGCCCAGGTGTTTGGCTGGATCACAGCAACTACAATTTCCTGTGGAATATAAGTGTGACCTCTTGCAACGATGGAATTATCCTGGGATATTCATCTCAAAATACCCTGAGGAGCAACTCAATGATGAGCAACACCCACAACTTTGGAGTTCTTGGCGATAGAGCGGAGCATTTCCGTAACAACATAACCACAACAAATCTCGTTGAGGGAAAGCCTATCTATTATCTCCTTGACCTCTCGGGAGCCCAAGTAGTTGCAAACGCGGGCTACGTAGGGCTTGTGAACTGCTCGGATATTAGGGTAATGGACACAAGGCTCACCAAAAACTATCAGGGGGTCCTGCTTGTGGACTCCACAAACATAACAGTTTCAAATGCGACTCTATCTCAGAACCGGTATGGGATTTATATCCGCGGGGGCTCCAACTCCACAATTGTCAAATCCACGATAGAGCACAACAGCTATGCGGGTATATACACAGACAGCTCTCCTTCTAATTACCTTATCTACAACAACCTTCTCAACAACAGTCTCAATGTGTTCAATGGAGGCAGAAACAACCACTGGAACACCACAAAGCAGAAGGGCAGAAGCATAGTTAACGGCCCATTTATAGGAGGAAACTACTGGGGCAAGCCAGATGGCAGGGGCTACAGCGACACATGCTCAGATAATAATGGAGATGGAATATGCGACTCCCCCTATACCCTTGGCACTTATGTAGTAGACTACTTACCTTTAACCTTTGAAGTTAAGCCACCCGAAATAAATATAATATCTCCGCAGAGCAGAGAATACACCTCTCCACCCTTGATAAATATCTCCACCATGGATTTAAGTGGCATCTCTTTAGCTACTGTTGAGGTTGACAATAGGGTTAATATCACCCTTAGTCTTATCAACGGCTATTATCTTGGCAACCTCTCTCCCCTATGGCCCGGGAAGCATCTCCTCAGGATATACGTCTGGGACAGCTTAGGAAATGGGAACTCCACCCATGTTGCATTTAGCTTGAAGTCGGCTTCTCACGCAAAGGCTCACAAAAACCTAAGCTCCGGAAAGAGAGAGGTAGTAAACGAAACCCTGGGCAACACCTCTGTTGAGCTTGAGATTGCCCCTCTGGTCAATGATAGCGTTTTTATAAGCGTAAATGAGAGCACAAATGTGAGCCAGCTTGCAAATACAACGAATGAGGAGTTTTCAGCCTTTGCAATAGCGAACAACGCTCAAGCTATAGGCAGATTTGTCAGAATTGAGGTTAACGGGAGCAGAATAAATAACACAGCCAATCTGAGCTATGTAATTGTAAAGCTCCACTACACAACAGCAGACCTTGACAAAAATGGTGATGGCGACTATAGTGATCCCGGTGATATAGACCCGAGAACTCTGCACTTTTACAGATACTGCCCAGATACGGGCACCTGGGATGAGGTTCCCCATGGTCGCGGCTGGGTGTGCGGAAATGTGGAAGTGTTCAATAGCAGCGTTAACCTATCGGGTAGATACGTGTGGGCAAACTTAAGCCACCTTAGCGTCTTTGGAATAGCTGGTAAAGTAGTAACACAAGAAGTTATCGTAAGTGTTGGTGGCGAAGGAGGAACACCCGAGATTGTAGCAAAGACATTCAACGAAATAACTAAAAAACTGCTGGAGGAAATATTCAAGGCAAAGAACTTGATCTACAGAACCTTCGTAGAAGTGCCTAAGCAAGCCTTGGCAAGCTTGCTCAGCATAGCAGATAAAACAAAGCTCTATCCGTTCTTTGAGGAGCTCAAAGATATAGTAAAGAAGGAGCCGGAGAAATTAGAGGGGGACATATACGAGATAACAGCAGAGCAAGTGCTCAGCAAATACACATGGGTGCCGAGGGTAATAATAGCACGCGGCGACTTGGAGGTTGACAGCTACGCAGCATTAGCACTTGCAAAAGCAAAGGGTGCACCAATACTGTTAACTAAGCCTGATGAGCTGCCAGAAGCAACGCTTAAGGCAATAGAGAAGCTCAAGCCAAAGGAGATAATAATTGTCGGCGGACCAAAGGCGGTTAGCGAAGAAGTAGAAGCTAAGCTTATGGAATACGCCAAAGTAACAAGATTGTGGGGAGCTACAAGAATAGAGACGAGCGTTGAAATTGCAAAGCAGTTTGCAAAGCCGAAGTATATTGTGATCGCTAACTGGAGCTCAAGCGAGAAAGCGGCTTATATAGCTTATCTATATAAAGCTCCCGTGCTCTATGTAAAGGGTAGAGAGGTGCCAAACGTCGTCGAGGAATACATTAAAGAGAAACTTGAAGAATATCCAAAACCAAAGATAGTTTTTGTTGACATAAGCAGAGAAGCTAAGAGCAAAATAGAGAATTTGTAATTCCAGAATTATTCTTTTATTTTTTTAAATTACTACTTTGTTATAAGTATTATGTTTTTAACCCCCTTGTGAGATGAGTAATGCAAGGAGGTTAGTTTTTCTATAAAAACAAATTTTTCAAGAGAAACTCTTCATTCTTATAAAAGGACGTTTGCATTAGAAACGAGGCAAAATTTTCCAGGCGAAACGCAGAAAAATTTATATAGGAGAAGGGGTATTAACCCCTTCTCCGGTGATAGGCATGAAACAGCCACTAATTCCATATTTAGCTCATCCTACGTGGATAATCTTCAATAACATCATAAATCTTTTTGACAGAAAAACGGTAAAGAAGGAGATGACTAAAGCAGGGATAAAACCTGTCAAGAGAGCGGCATTGATGATTAGAATAACGCTAACAGCGATATTCTTTGAGAGAAGCGTAACAGAGGTAGTAGAAGAGCTTAAAAGGAATGAAGAGCTTAGAAGAGTCGTTAGAGTTGCAGAAGTCCCTTCTACAGATGAGATATACAGCTTCCTCAGCAGATTCAGCGAGGATCAGTTCATAAAGCTTTTATCAGTTATAAACAGGTTTATTAAGAGGAGCTCGGTAAAGCTCCTCGATACTACCGATGTAAATCTGTTCAGAGAGCAAAAAATATAAATGGTGCTATGCTTTAGGCAAGGGGTTCTATAAAGGCTACAAGCTCGCTTTAGTCGTGGAATATCCTTCTTTAAAGCCCATAGGGGTTTATCTATACGAAAGATCGCCAAACGACTCAAAACTCTTCCTTAAAATCGTTAAAGACCTTAAGAAAAGAAGAGTTTTGAGAAAAGGTGATAAAATAATAGCCGATAAAGGATTCTGTGCTCAGAAAAACTACTGGAAAAGCATTATGTGGTATAAAATTCTCCCTTTCATATTTCCTAAGAGAAATCTGAACGTTAAAAGGATTAAGGGAAGATTTACTTACCCCTTTAAAGCCCTTAAGGATAAAGAGACTTTATGATAAACTCTTTTCCTCTTTCAAGAGCTTCCTGAACTCTTGGGAGAATTTTAAAGCCATTAGGAGCGTTGTCGAAGATGTGTTTAAGGTTCTCAAAAATTCTCTCTTTAAAGAACTTACACAGATATTCTAAGCGCTCTGTTATAAAGTTCGCAGCCTTGAGTGTCCTTTTATTAGGCATATCTATGGGATTTAACAGCAAGGAGAAACTCCAAGCCCTTGCTGAGTCTTGACTCTGCAAGGGGTTATAACATTTTTGAAATTATTTAAGCACTTTTCTGGTCTTCATATACCAAAGATATAAGTCGAGTTCAGCCAAGCTCAGATTAACTCTTTCGGCTATCTCCTCAAGCTTCTTCTCTATTTCTAAATATCTTCTTTTCGTAAGGGTTTTTGGTTTTTTTATTATGCCATTTTCAGAAAGCACGTTGAGAATATGTCTGTCAATTATCGCAACATTCTTATAACCAACGTTTCTTAAAAAGTGACTTGCCTCCTTGTATCCTATGCCCTTAATGTTTTTAACAAGCCATTCTCTCGCCTTCCTTTCACATTTAAAATTTTCAACAATTTCCTTCAGATTTTCTGCGTATCTCCTTGCAAGAACAATGTATTCTGCTCTCTTTCTATAAAATCTATGACCAAGCTCTTTAAGTTTTTTCTCAAGCTTCTCTCTGCTCCAAAATAAAAAACCATATCCTATCTCTTTTTGAGCCGTAATACCAAGGTTTGCACTTGAATTTGCTGTTAGAATACAAAAACATAGCTCCAAGAACCACTCCTTGCTATCTTTATTTTTAAAGCTCTCGAACTCCTTTATTCTTTTTTTAATTATCTTGGAAACACCGCTCTTCTTAAGCTCCTCAATATAGCCTATTATAGAGTTCATACGGAAAGAACTCCGTTATGTTTATCAAAACCCTTTTATTGCTTATTATGTTGTAGTTCCTCTTTAATATTATTCTGCTCGACAGAATCTTGCTTAGCCCCTTGCTCCTAACAACGCTTATGTCTATAATCTCTCTTCTTGCTTCGATCTTATGCTTAGCCATAATTCTTCCTATTGGTATATCAGCTCTTGCAATATCATCTCTAAATCTTCTATCAAGCCTTTCTATGGGAGAAAAGGAAACTGCATACGCAAGCTTAACGTTTCCGTGCACCAAGAAAACGGATCTGAGGTTTACATTTTCACCAACGTTTATGCCGAGAACATCTGCAATATATTTGTTCGCCTTTATTATCTTTTGGTCTTTTGTGATAATATCTACCCTTTTCCCAAACAAACTCTCAAGTATTCTTGTTACAGAGCCATCTGTGGTTAGTATAATTTTATGTATGGGATTTAATCTCAAATTTCTTTCAATATTCCTAAGCTTTTCGAGCATTGAATATTATATGGATGTTTAATAAGAAAAAACTTATTTATGATTGCTCTGTTGCAAGTTTTATATTATGCACCGATAATTCCATGGAATAGTATTCAGCTTAGGTTACAGAGATATTGAAGAAGAGTTTATATTAAGCAGGAAACTCAGGAAGATTATAAACTTAAAGAGAGTTCCGTGTTATACAACGATATGCAGAGCTGTAGGGAAGTTAACGGAAGAAGAAGCGAATTTTTGAAGAGTTTTAGTATGCGATTCTACCGGCATTAGGGCAGAGAACGGGAACTCATACTACGAAGCGAGATCGGGAAAAAAAGAGAAAGTTTTGGCATAAGATCGTCTATATCGCTGATACAAGTAACATTTCGGTGATCTCTCAGAGAATCGGTATAAGCACAAGCTCAGATTTCTTAGCTGATGTGAAAAGCGAAAAAACACATAGTCGAAGATTCAGACTTCGATTGCTTGGCAACTGGAGCTTCGCAGTTTTAAAGCCCAAAAAACACCAGCTGCTCTATCTTAGATTCCTCCTCGCCAATGTGAAAAATAGAGTTAAATCCTGCTTATGTAAGTTCTGCTAATCGCCGCCTGCTACAACGTCTTTTGCACATCTTTTCTGTTACTTTTTTTATCTTTTATCTAAATTCACAACAGAGCAAAACCGAATAATAAACTTTAATAAAGACCAATATAGTTGTGCTAATATCCTGTTATTTGGAGAGAATCTGGAACTATGATGGCAGGTTTTATATAAGTTTTTCAAGGTTAATATTTTAAGTAACAAGAATAATAATATACAAAAGATGCATCCTCGCAGATGAAGGTTATAAACAGCAGATCATTTATGTGATCTGTTGCTTATAACCTTCTTTTGCGGGGATTACTGGAGGTATTGAGTTGAGAAACTCCTCCAATAAAAATTTTCGACATATATTTTTAAATTTCTTGGACTTGGGAAAGAAATTTTTCATGATTCTTCTGCTTCTATTATCCACCCCGGTTTATGCTTCAAATCTTCCTCACGATATTTTTAAAGGAGAGAAGATCCCGGTAAAGGAAGGTAAGCATTCTCCTGCCTATATTGTTGGTCTAAATTATACAGAAGAGGATTTAAAAAAGGAAATCGAGTTAAAATACACATACAACATGAATACATTTTTGGAAGATTTAAATAGGGATCCCGTAAAAATTTACTATTATATAAGAAACAACTTCGATTATCAGCCATATTATGGAAGTTTGAAAGGTGCGGAAGGGACTTTTCTTGAAAGATCTGGAAACGATTTAGATTTAGCAAACTTGCTTGTAGAACTCTACAGAGAGCTTGGAATTCCAACAAAATATGTTCATGGCAATATTATAGTTTCAAAAGAATCCCTTTCAAGGATTTTTGGTGTGGATATCAACAATGTTGAGAGGGTTTTGAGATCTGCAATGATTCCATACAACAAAAGCGGGGCAAACTATGTAGTAGATCACTTCTGGGTAGAAGCTTACATAAATGAAACGTGGATACCTCTCGATCCTTCCTTTAAGTTCTATGAGTATGTAGAACCGTCTATAACTATGGAAGAACTTGGACTCAACACAACAAATCTCTCATATAGAGTTACAGGGGTGATAAAGACTAATAATAATACTATAACTACCTCACCCATAACATACGATAAATTCCCAGAGTTATCTTTTGATTTTCTATATGGATTGGGCGGTAACATAACAGATATCGTAGAAAAACAAATTGGAGACCTATCTAAACAAAGTATATATGGTATTATAAAAAAATATGATAAATTCAGGAAAAACTTCTTGGGAAGCTGGAGAATTGTTCCAGAAGACAAGTCTGCCTTTCCAGAGAGGCTACCTTATGAGGTGCACAGTGTCATAGAGGAGTTCTCTTCAATTCCAGAAAAGTATAGGTATAAAATAAAGATAAATGTTGACAGTGCAGGACTGGAAGTAGTGTTTAATACAAGTAAAGTTGCGGGGAAAAGAATAGTTCTCACATATGTTCCTTATAACGAAAGCGATGCTGATATAATAAACTCTTATGAAAGTATAGAGGACGTTCCAATAGATAAAGTATATATATCGCCAGTATTAATGGTGGATGGTTATCCCAAAGCCTTTGGAACGAAATCAAGACTCGGTGAAAAAGCAAATCTTACGATAAGTATTTTTATTGGAGAAAAATTCTTAGGAAATGACACAACAAAGATAACATTGGGGGGAGATTATGCAGTAGGAATGAACATGCAAAGAGTAAGTGAGCAGCTTCTTAGCTATAGGATAAACAGGTTAAAAATAACGAATTTTCTGTTTGAGAATGGATTTAGGAATATTACGAGGGAAGAGATTGTTGGAGAAATACTAAACATAGTTTCTTTGATATACTGGTATAAACTTGACAGCTATGCGGAGAGAATTGCTGGTTATTCCAAGATAAGGTTCTTTAGGGCACCTTCAATACTTGTTGTTGGAAGTGCATACAACGTTAGCAAAAATAGGATGAAATTGATTGGAATGTTCATAGATATACACAGAGATTACTATGTGCCTATTGCAAACGATTCAGAGGCTGAAAAAAGATTTATGATAATGACAGGATTAAAAGGTGCTGAACTCGAAGCTGAAGTCATAGAGAAGCTTACAGGAGTTCCAGCCATCTCTACTGGAAAGATATTCAGCATTGCAAGAGATTTGAATATACCTATATACATCGTGAACTCCACAAATGTAAATACTACTCTTCCCCTCCTCAACATAACCATTGAAGATAAAAGTGCGATAAAAAAAGCGGTTTCCAAGGGATTGACTGTCGTAGTTCCAGCAAGAAATGTTGTTATTAATCGCTGGAAGGGCACGGGTTTCTACATGATAAACGAGTCAAGCGGTGCAATGGCTTACATGATAAGCGGTGGAATAAGGGGAGGACTTTCAATTTCGGAGTACATAAAAAAACAATTAACCTTAAAGAAAAGACTTGAAAACTTGTATGATAATCTTGCTAAAACAGAAGCTGGCAAAAGGTTTTTGAAAAAGCTTCCCGGAGTTAATATTCTCGTTAGTCAAGCCGAGAATATTATAACAGCGGTTTTTGAGCTTTATTATGCAGAGCCGTGTGAAAGAGCAATGATAGCATCTCAAAAGATTGTAGATGTTTTGGTAGATTTAATTGGTGATGTAATATCGGATACCGTTGGCATGGAGATAACCTTAGCTGAAATTACGGTCTCAAGAACAGTAATAAACGATTTCAGCATAGATTTCATGGATACAATAAAAGATGCCATTAAATCGTATGCAAAGGAAAAGCTTGGTATAGACAATTTGCTTGCTAATTGTCCGCAACCATCTATTCTTATTCGTGAGCGGAAAGAACCAATAAAAATTCCTCTTGGGGAAAAAGTAACATTTAGAGCATTTTTAATTTGTAACTATTGGGCTATGAGCGGAGAAAAGGCATATAATCCTTTAATATGGGTTATACCAAAAGAGGAGAATAGACCTTACGATCTCATAACGAGAATAGAGCCGCACTCGGGAGCAACGACTTATGGATGCGACAGGGTTATGGTAACTATAGATACGAGTTTTATTGAAAAATGGGCAAAAAGAGGACATGGAGAGAAAGCAATGGACATTCTCCTTAGCGAAATCGGAAAGGACAATACTGGTCTCTACATCATATCAGTAATATCAAACGATCCATCCAAGCCAGTAGAATATGCTGCGGTTCGGTTTGTAATTACTCAAAACAAAAGCATTGTTAAGGTAGACGAAAGTGCATGGCTATCTTACAAAAAGGGTGGGAGTGATAAGGACTATGTAAAAGTTTTAAATCTTGGTCTATCTCCGATAAACTTGTCTGTGAAGCCAGAAAAGATATCAAAATTGGGGATTGAGATAAAATATCCAAAAGTAATAGATCGTGGGAGTAGCGGATTTATTGAAATAACTTCAAAAGGAGCTCCTGTAGGAGATTGGAAAGCAAAAATATCTGTTATTGCTAAAATTGGAAACGAAACAATAGTAAAAGATGTATCGATTAGAGTTCATGTATATAAAGAGGATAAAAACAAAAATGATCAACCAGAACCCAGACCTGGAAACGATCATCCAGATGATAACAGCGATGTTCCAAGAACGATACTATCAAAAGAAAACAACATTTATACAATCCTCAGAGAAGGTATAATCAATAATTTAAGCGTTGCCTATGATATATATAAGTTAATCAATTATTTCAATAACATAACACCAGTTTATACTAAGAATGAATCTTTCAATTTAGTGGAGAACGTTTCAATGATATATAATGCTCTTTCTGCAAAACTAAATGTTAAAGAGTTCGAAGAGAATGCTGCAAGCGTTGCTGTGCTTAAGAGAGGGTTCTATGTGGGAGCATCTAACATCCTTTCTTCAGCAAGAATACCCCATACAATTGTTGAGGATTTTGATCCCGTTAAGCTTGCAAAGACAAAGAAGGTGTTAATAATACCATCTGGTGGTCTTTTTGGAGCAAAAACTAAAATTTTTAAGGAAAAGTTAAGAAAATATTTGGAAGAGGGAGGAAATATTATTGTTTTCTCCCAGCAGTTTGGTAGAGATTATGAAATACTTCCTCTCTCTCCAAGTGGGGTTGGCTGGGCTGAGGATCAGATGTGCTTCATAAACTCTCTCTATGTAACTCAGGATAATCCAATATTCTCCTCTATAACAAGAAACATTATAAGTGAGGAAGTAGATGGATACTTTGACAGGTATCCAGCAACATCTGTTTCCCTTTTAAGCAGGACGAAGAATCACTTCCCTGCAATGCTCATGTATCCATACGGTAAAGGATACGTTATTATCTCAACTCTTTATTCTGACTGGAAGAGTGAACAGAGAGAACCTTCTGAATTTATAACCTCGGTAGTTAGGGACATGGTTGCATATATAACATTAAACAAAGATGTTTATGAGATAGGATTAAAAAAAGCTTGGCGGGGTCTATACCTTCCTGAAAACAATTATACAATTCCAGTAAAAATAGATAATCCCGCCAAAGAAAGTGCTGATAAAATAAAATTCGTGCTTATATCTCCAAGTGGTAAAATATCTAAGATATTTGCTGTAAATGAAACCATAAAAAATAAAACATCGAAAATTGTTAATATAACAATTCCAAAGGATTACTTCTCTCCAGAGCTTGGAATATGGATCCTTGACTACATGCTCATGAAAGGTGGGGATATCATATATACAAAATACAATGCAAAGGGAATTTCTTTAAACCTATACAAGGACAATGATTATTTATTTAACTATGCTGGAAAGGAGAAGTATCTTGTATGGGCAACATCGAGTAAAGAAGAAGCAAAGCTTGGAGATACCATAAATATAACATTCCATATAATAAACAAGGATAATAAATATTTGAACGGAAGTCTCGGAATCGGAGATCACGTTGTTAGATACGGCTGGACCGTGCATGAAGCTAAAAACGTAAGCATTCCTCCAAATTCCTACAAAAAATTTGTTTTTGAATTAAAAATGCCGCCAAAATTATACGATCATACTCTATATAATATAAAAGGAGCTAATGGCATAACTTTCTACTTAGGATTTTATAAAGATAGATCTGCATATAAAGGAGAAGGAGACTTCATTGATGCATTTCTGCGTGCTGAAAAGGGGGTAAAGATAAGACTACCTAATATATATGCTGAAGCAGAGTTCGCAGATAAAAAAAGAGAATATAAACCCGGAGAAATATTAAAGCTAAACATCAACCTCAAAAACAACGATGCTACAGACTGGGAGCTTAAGGTAAAAGCAGGTGTGTATAAGTATAAGCGTGGTTCTATAGTTGCAAATTCAACTGTGGTCAATATTTCAGCCGGCGAAACGAAGAACATAAAAATTGATTTAAAACTTCCGAACACCTTAGAACCGGGATCGTATAGTGTGGAGATAGATGTTTTTGAAGAAAGGAGTAATGCAAAAATAGCTTCTGATTATTTAACCTTTTCAAGAGAAGAGCCAAAGGTTGTAGTTAAACCTTCTTTATTGTTCAACCCTCCATATCTAAACCTTGATATAAACATAGAAAATAACATAACCCTTTCAAACCCTATTCTTTATATTATTCATGAAATTTCAGAATATGCTGGAAATTCAAGTATAAAAACATACAAATACAATCTTACATTTAAAAACTACAGAAACACAACAAGATTGCCAATAAGCTTAGATGAGGAAAAGTTTGCAAAGCACGTTTTCAGATACAGTATTGTGGAGGGAGCGGAGAAATATAAACCGCTTTCTGCAGGTTCCCTTACATTTGACAGAAAAATAGTGGTATACTACCCAAAGGTTTCTTTCAGCGGCATTGGAGGGGATATGCTAAATCTATCTGTAACCTTAGAAAATCCAAACCAAATTTCCGAAACTTTTGACGTAAACATCTCAATTCCCGCAATTCCTTACACTAACGTATCCACGATAAAGATTGATAAAAAGACAAAAATAACTCTGAACTATAATATAAATGTTCCAAAGCTATCTAATGGTAGCTATTCTATTGTAGTAAAGGTTCAGAAAAATAACACATATATAGAGAAAAAAACAAGATTTTATATCAAAGATTCATATCTTTATGGTTACATACCCTATTCTCTATACTCCGCGAGAGATAATGCCACCGCATACGTTATTAATAAAGGCGGTGTTGATACCACGGCAAATGCAACGTTAGGTATATGCAGAGGTAACGCTTTTCTGGCTAAAGAGAATTATATCCTAAAAATACCAGCCAATAAAAGAATTGCCATGAATATAACAATTCCACAAAATATTACTCCGGGATTTTTCCTCTGTTTGAATGTAACGGATCTTAGAAATATGAAGAAGTTTGAAAAGAAAAGTAGGCTTTACTTAAGAGGGATTAAGTTAGAGGCTGAATTAACGGAACCTATATATGCTGGAGAAGAAGCGATTTTATCTATTAAGAATGTAGGTGGAATAAGCGATAGAGCAAATATAACGGTTAAGTTGTTTAAACCATTCTTCTACAATCCAATTGTTAAAAAAGAATACAAGGATGTTCCACTTAACCTCGGTAGAGCTATAAATCTCTCTCTGCCAATACCAGATAACTTGGGTGGGGATTACAAACTGGTGATAGATGCTGATGGAGAATATTCAACAGATTTCTTAACTCTGTGGATTAAAGTTTTAGGTTTCAATTTATCCGCGATCGTTGAAAAGAACGCATACAATGCTGGAGATTCAATTGAAGTGCTTCTTAAGAACAGCGGTGGCGGGCATAAAAATATAACAGTTTCAGCTCATCTGAAAAATGGCAATTTATTATACGAATTAGGAAGCAAAATTGTTGAAATAGGAAAACTTGAAGAAAAGGTTGTTAGCTTCAAAATCCCAGAATACACACCTACAGGCACCTATGTTCTTTATGTTAACTATGAGGGTAAAACATATTCAAAAGTTGTAAATGTAAGTGGTCTTGAGCTTGAAATTAGATTACAAAGAGATAGTTTTGATGTAGATGAAGGTATAAACCTAATTATAAACAACACAGGAGCTTTAAATGCAAAATTGCTGATAAACTATGCCTTATCATACTACTATAGAGGAAGCACAACCCTTGAGATTGGTGCGGGAGAGTCAAAGAACATAACATTATCCGTGCCGAAATACATTTCAAGCGGGTATTACATTCTAAATACTGAAATTAAGGATTTAAACACAAACAGAACATTTTATGATACATTTAAAGTAAAAATAAGAGGATTTGAATTGAATATTGGAATATATAAGACAAATATAATTACTGGTGATAATTTAACTGTCACTATTGAAAATATTGGTGGTTTAAATCTTGATCTTGATATTACTTTAAAATTAAATGATAATGTTTTAAATAAGAGTGCTAAACTATCCAAGGGAGAAAAGAGAGATTTAGTATTTCAACTGCCTCTTCTGCCAAAAGGGGAATATGATGTGGAAGTAGTAGCTCAAGATAAAGTATCAAATAGAACTTTGAAGAAGATATTTAAAATAACAGTAAGCGGATTTAGAATAGATGCAAAACTAAACAAAAGCAACTTTACATCTTTAGAAAGAATAAATGTAACATTTATAAACGAAAATCCAAACGTAGATGCAGATTGTAGTTACGGTGTCTACCTTATAGATTCTTTTGATAAAAGCTTCTACCTTGGCAGTGGGGATATAAGAATACCCAAGAATGGAAAGAATTATACAGAGATTGATTTAAAAGAAGGACTTGCAAGCGGAAGATACAAATTAATAATAAATTTGGTAGAGAGGAACACCGGTGAAAGATTTACTATTACAAAAGATGTGCAGATAAAAGGTATAGAAAGCAAAATCAATGTTCAAATGCCGAAGAATGCTTTTTACGATGATCATTTAAATGTAGATGTGGATGTTGATCAGAGGGGAATTGTAAAGGTGCAGGCTGGAGAGGAAATAAAGCACTACCCCTATGGTATAGGAAATATAGAAAAAGAAGGAGAAGACTTATGGATATTTTTCAGAGAAATGCTCGGTTTATACAAAGATGGAAAGTTGACAGCATACTACTATCCTACACACGAAGTTGGATGGTTCGAAAGCGACTATATACCAGCATTAGTTACAAATAGTAAAGTATTTTTAGCAGATTTCCATGGAAATCTTCTGGTATTTAATAAAATCTCCAAATCTTGGAATATTTATAACAACTCAAATATTTTGGGATATCCAGAAATGGGATGGCATGCTGGTATAACATCCATAGAATACTACAACGGAAGTATATGGATAGGATTTTATGGAAAGGGGCTTGTAAAGCTTAATTTTGATGAAAAGAATGCAGAGGTCTATAATACATCCAACAGCTTACTACCTTCTGACTGGGTGTTTGATATTGAAAACGATGGAAAAAGTCTCTGGATTGCTACAGATAGAGGCATTGTAAGGATAGATTCTACTTGGAAAGTTTGGAGCCCATCTCAGCTGAATGTAACTGGGATAAAGGATATAGAGATCGTAAATGGAGATGTATGGATAGCTGGTGATAAAGTTTGCAGGATGTTTGGAGAATGCTATTCCAGCCAGCTTCTGAGCAGCAGCATAGATAGAATTGTGCATGACAATGTATCTTTATGGATCATATATGCCCCATGGAGCGGTGTAGAAGGGGTAAGCAGGTTTTACTTTGGAAACAAAACATGGGTGCATGTATATAAGAACAGTAGCATTCTCGGAGACCTCATAGATATAGAGGATGGGATCTATGCTACAACGAAGTATGGTATTATAGAAGATGGAGTTAATAGAGTATTCGGACCGAGAAGTAGTATAAATGATGTATTTTATGGGGACAAAGTATATGCAAGCTCTATGTATGAAGGAATAAGCATATACGATCCGAAAAACGAAAATTGGACATTCCTCTCCTCCGGTGTGTTTAATTTTGCTGACAATATATTCTACAATGGAAAACTGATATTTTCAAGTAAGGATATATATGGAAGTGATGTGCTTGTAGTGTATGACTTCCAGAACGTAACCATATACAATTCATCAAACTCCCCTCTAACGTCCTCAACCTACATACGAAGCATAACTGGAAATGAAACAACGATATATTTGGGAACGTCTAAAGGCTTGATCATATACAATATGAATAGCGGTGTTTTTACTTTGCTTAATACAGAAAATTCAAACTTAACGAACGATAATATTTATTCCATCTACTTGTATGGAAATGAGCTATGGATTGCCGACTCTTCAGGAGTTGGAGTGCTGAACCTTAACAGTGGGGAATATCATAGATATATAACGGACTCTTCTAAGGAAGTTTTGGCGGATGAAAACAACATATATATAATAACGAGCTCCAACAATTTGTTGATATATGATAGAACTACTGGTAAAAAGGAAATATACAACTCAACAAAAGGTCTCTTAGAGGATTGCATCTACGATATTGACATTTTAAATAAAAAAATATTTATAACATATTGCTCCGGCAATAAGATTTCCGTTTTTGATAATAAAAACTGGAGACACCTAAACATAAGAGCACTAAGCGTTTCTGCAGGAGAAAGAAGTGTTGCATTTGGAAATAGTGGGCTTTCTATTTATGAAAGCTACAATTTTGAATATAATGTAAATCCGGGGGTAAATAAAATAATAATTGAACCACCGCACAAAGAAGGTAAAAATATCTTCAGATTCTATATAATTTCAGAGAAAGGACAGCTACTTAACGAAACGGCGAAAGATATTTATCTCTATAAGAGGAATATAGAAGCAAAAATTATCAGTAATAAGAACGTATATAAGAAGGGAGAAGAAGCTGATATAAAAATTTTAATAGTAAATCATGCACCAATAGCAGATAAAATTAAATTTAATTTAAGCATCGAGGGAAATATTTACACAAAGGAGGTTGAAATACCTGCTACGACTTCTTATATATATGAAGTCAAGCTTAAAGTAGAGAAAAATTTGACAGCAAAGTTATCCTTGTTAGGTAGAGAAATCCTGAAAGACATAAAAGTTGTAGAGCCCAAAGCTATTATAGATGTTGAAATACCGGAGGTTGTTTCTCTCGATCCGTTTAACGTTACAGTTTGGATAACAAACATAGGAGAGGTAGAAATAAATGTCTCTGTTGATGTAGATGGAGAGAAATTTAATAAAATAATTTTACCGGGGAATTCGGATTATATAACCAAATCCATGAAAATTTCTCAAGATAGGAACGTAACAATAAAATTGAGTGGAGATATTGAAAAAGTTTTAACAAAAACAATAATATTGGGAGAAAAAGTAGATGTAATATTCAAGCCGAAATACGTAATTTCCCAAAATGAAAATGAGATAACGGTTGATGTAGTTAATACTGGTGTTCTTGATTCTGCCTTTAATTTATCCATATACGGAAATTATACTACTAACTTGAGCATTTATATTTCTGCAAAAGAGAATAAAACTGTTTATATACCGGTTAATCTTTCAGAAGGAAAACATGTGCTCTTTTATAAATCAAAGTTTGGAAATGGTAGCTTCATTGTTGAAGTTGTAAGAGAAAAATTAGATGTAAAAGCTAAGGTAGTCTCACTCGGATATGGAAAAATGAGAGCATATATTAATGTGGAAAATATTGCCCCAATAGAATTCTTTGGAGTGTTGGAGGTAATGTCGCCAGTTTCATACAAAAAAACCAGCATCAATATTAAACCTAATGACAACAAGACGTTTATATATGAATTTGAGGGAATATTTGAAGAGAGATTACAGAACCTAACTGTAAGAATACTCAAAAATGGAAAATTGCTAATCGAGAAAGATTTCGGATTTGTAGCGAATCCCGTCTATATTGTGGCTATAAATGCTAAAGATACTTATAAAATTGGAGAGTTAATGAAAATTATGGTTGAGATATCAAATGTAGGAGATTCTATTGGAAAAGATGCATTGCTTCTTGATATACCCGGAATATACAGAAACTATACGGAAATAACTATAAATCCTAAAGAAAATCTGAGTTTTAATTTCTCTGTAAAACTCCCAGAAGATCTTCCAACAAAAGACATGAGGATCATAGCAAGTATTGAAAATATATCTGTAGAAAAGAAATTTAAATTGACTGGTATAAATTTAACTGCACGAGCTTATTTGGACAAAGAAGTGTATTCTAAAAACGACAATCTAACAATATACTTGAACATTAGCAACAACGAAAATGTTAGTGTAGAAGGCAATATAACTATATCCTGTGGGGATATTGAAAAAGTTGGAAGTTTTATACTTAATGAGTATCAAAGTAAAATATACTCTTTCAGTCTTCCTGTTTGCGAGAGAATTTTCTACAATCTAATGCTAAATTCTGGGAGACTGATCGAGATTTCCTCTCTACCCGTCAATATTCTGCAAAACAAAACTGTTGCTGTTTATACAGATAAGAATAAATATAAAATAGGGGAGAATATGACAATATTTGTAAACGTTGGGTCTCCAACGCTTGTTTCACTTTCGATTTTTGGGAATCAGACGATATTGGATGTAACAGATAATACATCCGTTTATATGGTTGTGCCGGATGTTCCCAGCGGAACTTATGAGATATATTACGGAATTCCCGGAGAAGGAAGTTTTGTATACTATTTTGACGTGTATTCGCCTAGCGCTAAAGTGCTCTCTTTTGTTCCGAGTAAAGATGTCTTTTACCCGGGAGAAAAGATATCATTTTATGCAAGGATATATTCTGATGAAGATATTAAAGGAAAAATAAGGATGTGGCTCTATAATAATGAAAATTCCTTAGTTGATTATGATGAAAAACTTATAAATTTGAGCAAGGGTGAGAATGTTGTAAATATTTCCACGAATTTCTCTCTCCCATCAATGGGAGATTACTTTATCCTCTATGGTATATATAGGGGTTTAAATTCCACATTAATAGCTTCAGGCATTCAAAACTTAGAAACTGCCGGTCCTTCAATTGTATCCATAATAACAGATCGTCAGAAGTATTATGAAAATGAAAACGTGACTTTTAACATTACACTTTCTGGAAATGGAAAAGCAAATATAACAATCTACGGAAAGGAAAAAGTTTTAGAAAAGACTATAATTTTAAACAATACCAATACGCTTACATATATTATACCCGCCAGCAAAATTGAAATGTCACTAAAAGCTGTTCTTGTTTGGGGTAATAGCTCTGCTAATAGAAGTATTTTCTTAGATATCATTAATCTGCCTCCAATAGTAGATTTTAAATATGAAAAAGGTTATGCAAATGAATATATAATATTTGATGCATCCAATACCTACGATCCCGGAGGGGATGAGCTTACCTTTGTTTGGGATTTCGGAGATGGAAATATAACAACAACGAGTAATAAGAAAGTTGCACACAAGTTTTCGGAGGCTGGAGAGTATATAGTCACGCTTAAAGTTATTGATGAAGACGGAGATTTTTCCACACTCACAAAGAAGGTTGTTGTATCAAGCAAGCCGGTGTCGGTTGCACCTATAACGGGAGTTGGCATAGAGAGGGTATATGAAAAGATTTTAACCAAAGCTGAAAAGGGAACGTTTGCGGAGCTTCAGCTTGACCCGGAGAAAGCATCAGAGTTGCTATCTGTGAATATAAAACCCACAGTATCTCTTCACAATGTGAAACTAAAGGTGGAACATGTCAATAAGCTACCGAGCAGTGTGGCAGAGCCTAAGGGAGTTGTATATAGGTATATAAAAATAACTCTAAGCACTTCAGCTATAGAAGAAGCTAAGATAAAGTTTAGAGTATCTGTGAAGTGGTTAAGAGAGAATGATGTTAATCCAGATACCGTTAAAATGCTGAGATATACTTCTGGAAAATGGGAGGAGCTTCCTACAAAATTAATCAAAATCTTGGATTCTGATTACATAGTCTATGAGGCATCTACAAGGGGCTTTTCATATTTTGCAATCATAGGTGAGAAAGGTTCTGGATTTAAGCTGGAGGAAGAAAAGAAACTCGAGGAAGAGAAGCAGTTAATTAAAAAGCAAATAGTTGAAAAACCTACGGAAAAAACGCCCAAGCAACCCTCAACAACAGCTCCTACACCAGAAGTGCAGATTCAGAAAGCAGAAAAACCCATATTCTTCGTTAAGGTCATGCTTATAGTCATACTTGTTATATTAATAATAGTATTAATAGTATTCTATTACTATACCATTAAAAGGCGCTAATTTTTAAATTTTTATCATAACCTTCGTTTCAGTTAATTCCATAACCCCTCCTTGGGTCATGACTTAGCGGGGGTTAAAGACAGATTTTATGAAAGTTCTTGTTACCAATTTTTTAAAAAGTTTTATCAAGTGCTACTTTTTATTAAATAGTGATACCAAGTAATAAAACTATTAATAACGTGGCATGGTGAATGATATGGAAACGGATATCAAAAGGTTTATAGCTGAATATTGGAACAAAAGAGCCTCTGACTACGACAGAACACCTACGCATAGAATAAATTCTGGAGAAGAAAAAGAAGAATGGATAAAGGTTTTGAAGGAAGCTCTCGGCAACGAGAGTAGATATGTGCTTGATGTAGGAACTGGAACGGGTTTTTTAGCTATCCTTCTCGCTGAACTTGGACATAAAGTAGTTGGGATAGACATTTCAAAAAGAATGCTTGAAAAAGCGAGAGAAAAAGCCGTTAAACTTAAACTTGATATAATATTCAGAGAAGGAGATGCGGAAAATGTTCCGTTTAGCGACAATACCTTTGATACTGTTGTATGTAGACACGTTTTCTGGACACTTCCAAATCCGCTAAAAGCTCTTAAGGAATGGAGGAGAGTTCTAAAAGAATATGGCACGGTAGTTGTTATTGACGGAAAGTGGAGAACAGAGGGATTAAAAGGAATACTTAGGGAAATCTTTTGGAAAATTGGTATAGTTGTTCATGAGAGAAGGAATCCGTTTAGATCAAAGTATAATAAAGAAATAGAGGAAAAATTACCATTTAAAAACGGAGTAAATATTAACGATGCAGTAAATCTATTTAAAAAAGCTGGTTTTAGTAATATTGAGGTAAAGAATCTTGAAAATATAAGAAAACTGCAAAAAAGAAGGATGCCTCTTCTCCTAAGGATTGCCTACAATAATTCGCTTTACATGATAAAAGGAAAAAAGGTGATAGAATGATTGAGGAAAAAAGTATAACAAGAAGAGAATTCATGAAGTATGTTGCCGTAGGATGTGCCGTTGCTATGGGAACGTCCTTTTTGGGGTGCATGAAAAAAGAAGATGTGGTTAAGCAGGAAATTCAAAAAAATATTTATAGAGATGAGTTTATTTTGGGATATGGAAAAGATCATAAGCTTAAAGGAGGAAAATGGGGAATAGGATTTTTCCCGAAAACTCATATACTTGAGAGGTTGGTTGAATACGATTTAAAAAGAGATGAGTATATACCCTCTCTTGCCGAGAAGTGGGTGCTTGAAAATGATGGAAAAGCTATAGTTTTTGAACTTAAAAAAGGTATAAAATTTTCGGATGGAGAGGAATTTAACGCTGAAGCCGTTAAGTTTAGTGTTGAGTGGCTCAAGCAAAACCATCCCCTCGGTAAGGAAACGTTTGAAGGTGCTGAAGTAATAGACGAACACACAGTCTTAATAAACTATAAAGAAGCAAAGTTCCTTAATCTCGCAAAAATGGCAGAATTTCACATGGGCATAATGTCGCCGAATTCAGTATCCCCAGCGGGAGACCCTAAAGGAAAGTTTGTTTACCCAATAGGGACAGGTCCTTTTAAGGTTGTGGACTATAAGGAGGAGCAGTATGCAGTATACGAACCAAATCCGTATTGGTATGAGAGAATGGGGATAAAACCGAAGTTTAAGAGGTTTATTGTAAAGATAATAAAGGATGAAGATACAAGGGTAATGGCGCTAAGAAGCGGAGAGGTTGATGCGATTTCAGACTATTCCCATGGAGGAAGTGACTATACTCCAAGAAATATGCTGGATGTTTTAAAAAGAGAAGGGTTCAAAGTTTACAAGAGAATAATACCTCTTACTTGGATAGTAGCCTTCAACTACGAAAAAGAACCGTTTAATGATGTCAAAATCAGGGAGATCGTTGATTTATCAGTAAATAGAGATGAAATTGTAAAAATATTTGATAATCAAGTTCTTCCAGCTAAAACATTATTTATAGAAGAAGCTCCCGGAATAAGGGAAGCAAATCGTATATATAAATATGATCCAGAGGTTGCGAGAGCACTTGCAGAGGAGCTTGGAATTAAGGGAACAAAAGCAAGCATGATAATAGAAAGGGAGCAGGGAGATCAAATACTGGTTGGACAGCTAATACAGCAACAACTCAAAAACGTTGGTATAGATGTAGAACTCAATGTATTGGAATCCGGAGCCTACAAGGAAAGGAGGGACTCAGGAGACTACGACATGAGAATCTACTACATAGGAGGAACAGACAGAAGATTTTATTTGAGAATGTTCTGGAGGTTTCATCCAAAAACAAAGTGGAAAGTTTACGTAAGCGAAAGAACTGGGGAACTTTGCGATAGGATTTTAACAGAATATGATAAAAATAAAAGAAAGCACTATTTAATAGAATTTTACAAAGCGGTTTACGAAGAGCATGGAGTAGTTCCTCTATACTTCGATATAATGACAGTAGTAGCGAGCCAGAAAGTGGATGTTGAATATGGAGAGCTGTTCAGATACGCAGAACCTATGTTCCACAGTGTTGGAGTCAGAATCTGAAGTTAAGGATAAGAATGATAGAATACATAATTAGAAGGATAATACAAATAGTTCCAACACTTTTTGGGATTTCTTTTATATCCTTTTCTTTATTAATGCTCTTTCCCGGGGATCCTGCTGAAATTATAATTACCACGAGCTCTGGATACGAACCCGCAAAAGAGATTATCGAAGAATACAGAAGGGAGATAGGACTTGACGAACCCTTTATAGTTCAATATATAAACTGGCTTAAAAAAATTATTAGCGGAGATTTTGGTGTATCTTGGACTACGGGAGAGCCCGTATTGGATATGATAGCGGAGAGGTTTCCAGCTTCTCTTCAGCTGTTTTTCGCAACTTTCCTAATATCGGCAGTATTCTCTCTAATCCTTGGAATAATCTCAGCACTGTATAAGGATAGAGCTTTGGATAGCATTATCAGGATATTCTCCCTTTTAGGGATAAGCATTCCGAGCTTCTGGTTAGGTTTAATTTTAATATGGATATTTTCCGTAAAACTAAGAATTTTACCAGCATTTGGCTACGGAAATATTGAGCATATAATTTTGCCGGTTTTAACATGGAGCTTTTCATTCATGGCTATCAAAACGAGATTTGTTAGAGCATCCCTCTTAAAAGAACTCTCAGAAGAATACATAATAACTGCAAGGGCGAAAGGACTGCCAGAGAAAGTTGTTATAATTAGGCATGCACTGAGAAACGCCCTAATTCCGATAATAACGTATTTTTCTCTTTCAATGGGACATCTGATAGTAGGTTCTATAATGGTTGAATCCGTGTTCTCATGGCCCGGACTTGGTTCTCTCCTCGTAGAATCAACAATAAAAAGAGATTTTCCAGTAGTTCAGGCGTTGATACTATTTGTTGGTGTATTATTCGTAATAACGAATCTTTTAATAGACATTCTCTATGCGATAATAGATCCAAGAATAAGATATGGTGGTAAAAATGTTTAAAACGTTTAGTGAATTTTCAAAAACAAATTTCAAAAAAATTGGTGTGATATTTCTGAATAAAACAGCTTTTATAGGATTTATAATAATATTAACTATAACACTCATGGGAATCTTGGCACCGCTTATAGCATGTGATCCTTATGAAGCAGATATAAGCGAGAGGCTGCAACCTCCCTCTTTAAAGCATCTCTTCGGAACAGATGAGCTTGGCAGAGACATTTTTGCAAGGATTGCTCATGGAGCAAAAACAACGCTCCTCTTAGCACTAACAATTTCTTTGCTCTCAATGATTATAGGAAGTATTATAGGAGCTATAAGCGGATACTATGGAGGAAAAATAGACGATCTATTGGGGAGAATCATTGACACGTTTTTAGCGATTCCTGAATTCGTTTTAAACATAGCCTTAGTTGGCGTTCTCTCCGCGGCTTATAGTGATTCCATACTAAATATTGTGGTTGCAATAGTTCTAACGAACTGGGTAACGTATGCAAGGGTAACGAGGGGTATTGTGATGTCTATTAAGGAGAGAGAATTTATATTGTGCACAAAAGCCTTAGGAGCCGGAGATTCTTGGATTTTATTTAAACACATTATTCCGAATGCAATCAGCCCCATAATCGTTTTAGCAACGCTTAATATGGGGAGCGTTGTAATGACAGTTGCAAGTTTAGGTTTTTTAGGACTCGGAATTCAGCCTCCAACTCCAGAATGGGGGCAGATGCTAAATTCCGGTAAAAACTACATAACAACTGCTCCTTGGATAATGTTTTTTCCGGGATTTTTCATTGCAATATCAATTTTAGGTTTTAACATGCTTGGGGAGGGTTTAAGGGATGTCCTTGAAAAAAGAAATATTAAGTATTGAAGATTTAAGAGTAGTTTTCAAAAATCCTTTTAAAAATGTTGCTGCAGTAAAAGATGTTGACCTAAAGATTTATGAAGGAGAAAAACTTGCCCTTATAGGAGAGAGCGGAAGTGGAAAATCTATTTTAGCATTATCGGTTCTTAGACTGCTCCCAAAAAATGCGGAATCGAGCGGAAAAATTATATTCAAGGGTAAAAATCTTCTTGAGCTAAATGAAAGTGAAATGAGAGAAATTAGGGGAAAACAGATAGCTCTAATACCACAGAATCAAGCATCATTAAATCCTGTCCTAACTGTAGGTTTTCAAGCCTCAGAACCTATTTTTCATCACTTTAAGGTAAATAAGAAAGTTGCATTCGATAAAATATTAAAATTATTTAAATTTTTCAAAATTCCAGAAAATAGGGCTAAGGAGTATCCGCATCAATTTAGCGGAGGCATGAGACAGAGAGTATTGGTTTCCATGGGTTTATCAACAAATCCAGATCTTATATTAGCAGATGAACCTACAAAAGGATTGGATTTTACTAAAAAGAACAAAATTATAGAAATTTTTAATAAAATCAATAAAACGTCCTTAATAATAACGCACGATCTGCATTTTGCACAAAAAATCTCTGACAGAATAGCGGTTATGTATAGGGGTGAAATCGTTGAAATATCTTCTTCAAAAGATTTCTTTTGTTCTCCTCTTCATCCATACTCCAGGGGTCTTCTGAACTCTCTACCCTCAAGGGGTTTAAAACCAATAAAAGAAGGAAGAAGAAAATATATTAAAGGATGCATATTTAGAGATAGGTGCGATTTTTCATATAAAAGATGCAGAATTAAACCTCCGCTTTTAAATGTAAATAGCAGTTTTGTAAGGTGCTGGTTGTATGATTGAGGGTGTTTCATTAAGAAAAGTATTCAAAATTGGGATATTGGGGAGAAAAAAGATTGTTGCAGTGGATAACGTTAATATAAAGATAAAAGATAGGGAAACTGTAGTTCTTGTTGGAGAAAGCGGAAGTGGAAAATCAACTCTTGGAAAGCTTCTTTTAATGCTGTTAAAGCCTGATAGTGGCAGAGTATATTTTAAGGGTGTTGATATAACAGATTTAAATCAAAGGGATCTAAAAAAATTTAGAAGAAAGATGCAACTAATTCCACAGAATCCTGAGGATGCATTAGATCCGAGGTGGAGAATTTATGATAGTATAGCAGAACCTCTGAGGATACACAAGCTTTTTGATAAGAAAGAAGAGGAAGAAAATAGAGTTTTTGAGCTTATCGAAATGGTAAATTTGGATGATGAGCTTTTAAATAGATACCCACATGAGCTGAGCGGTGGAGAGCTTCAAAGAGTTGTTATTGCAAGAGCCTTAGCTTTAAATCCGGAATTTATAGTATGCGATGAACCTACATCAATGCTCGATGTATCAACACAGGCAAGTATTGTAAGGCTTCTTCTCAGGCTTCAGAGAAAGTTTAACTTATCATATCTATTTATAACACACGATATTGAACTTGCAAATGCAATTGCAGATAAAATTGTTGTAATGCATCGCGGTAGGATATTGTCTGAAGCTAAACATAGAAGAAAAATCATTCTCTGACCATTTACTAAAATAAAGAAGCCTAATTTATCCTTTTCTAAATGCAGTGCTCAGCATGTTATAAAGTGTTATAAACCCCCTTGCAGAATGAGTGATGTAAAGGAGTTAAAATGGCAAACATGTTTGGAAATATATCGGCAAGGTTACCAACGAGTTACCAACGACTTCTGAAAAAGGCAAAATTTCAGAAAAAATCGCGGGCCCGGGGGATTTGAACTCCCGACCAAGGGATTAAGAGGCTCGGATTTTCGTCCCGAAGAGTTACTAATACTATTAGGAACTTTGCCTATAAGCTTCCACTTCTGCTTTAGTTTGCCATTTTCACGAACATATCTAACCTCATAGAGATATTCTTTACCTTTGACTTTTTTCCTAACCAGAGCCATGATGTAATATTAATCTTTTCGTAGTAATAAACCTTATGTAACTCTGATTACTTAAAGAAGCTTTCTTTAAATCCTAATAAAAATAATTTTTGAACTTTTATCTTTAAGATTGTTATTTTTAGATTTCCCCAGCTTCCCGTAGAACTTTATAAACCAAATCGTTACTTATCCAGAAACCATTTTCTCTTAGCATTTCAATGTTTTTCTTCAGGCTTTTGATTAATCCCATTTTCTTAGCTTTAAGCAGAATTCCAATGGTTCCAGCAACTTTTAATCCTAAGCTCTTTGCTATCCTTCTGACTTCAGCTTCATCCATTAAGTTAGCTTTAGTCTCAAGAGCCAAAACTATGGCTTCAGCCTCTCCATCATCTAAGAGCATTCGAAGAACTTTCTTAAAATTCTGATCTTTGATTTCCCGAACTTCAATCCACTCTGAACTTTTTATTTCTTTTGAACCAGCTTTATTTTCGAATGTGCACTCTTCATAAACAGCTTTTGGGATAATAATTCTGCCAAAAATTTCCTTTAACAACAATAACTTTCCAATTCTTGAAAGATGAATAAGAATTGAAGAGTTACTCACGACTAAATTCGATATCATCTTTTAAATCCTCTTCATAGTAGTGTCTATGAATTTTTCTTTTAGCCAATTCATCAATAAATTCTGTTTTTGAAAGTCCAGCTATTTTCCTTGCTTGACCCAAAGATAAGTAACCTTTTTGATAAAGCGTAATAGCTAATTCTGTTTTTATAACTCTTTCTAAGTCTTTTTCAGGAATTTTCATTCCCAAAATAATTTCTTCTGGGACTTCAATCTGAATAACTTTTCCCATATTTAAAGCTTAAGTTATAACGTTATAAATGTTTAGATTATTAACCAGCAGCTTTTAGTAACATTATAATAAGATATAATCCTTCGATTTAATCTCTTTTTTTAGCTCCTTAATAACAGTCTTCATAAAAGTTCTAATGAACAACTTTGTGCATTTGTATTCTCACAGCTGTGAGGAAATGAATTTATAAGCTGCAAAGATAGGCATGAGGAGAGGTGAAGAGAAAGGTGATGAGAGGTTAGTTAACAATCATCAGCATACCATTATAGTAACAGAGAACGTGGCAAAGGTCATCAAGTTTCTCTCTGAGAATCCATACACTACCCATAGAAGAATATCAGAGATAACTGGTATAAAGAGATCAACAGTAACAAAGATTATAAATAGGCTCGAAAGAGCTGGCTTATTACGTAGAGAGATGCTATCACCTACGGGATTTAGATTCAGAGGCGGCTACAGATACATAGTAGATCCAAGGTTACTCGAGGTCGTGGAGAAACGTAGAGGTTTGTCGAGGTTCACCTGCATAGTGGACAGAGAAAGCGGCGAAATTAAAGTATTATCCAGAGCTGATGCCAGAAAAATTAAAAAGGCAAAGA
>JALTZZ010000040.1 GCA_027051165.1 archaeon
GTATAAAGGCGAGATTCCTCAAGAAGTTCGTTGCTTCGGGCGGGACCATGTCCCTCGACTCCGCTATAGAGAGGAAGTTCAAGAAGAAGCTCGAACTCATAGAGAAGAACATAAACACGGCAAAAGCCGCTTACGAACTCGCAAACCAGTGGGCAAAGGAGCAGGGTATAGAACCTTGGCTCCCGAAGCCTCAGGAGGTGGCGAGGGTATAATTTAAGGGGTGCTCAGCACCTCTTGTAATTTATCCTATAGATGTTAGGAGGTTATATTTTTCATCAAGTGTCTTTTTGAGTTTCTCTACAAATTTATTGAATCTTTCTAAATTTTCTTCATAATCTTCAGGTAAATCTTCATAACCTTCTTCTATAGCTTTATCCACGTAATCGTTGAAAAATGTCCTGGTCGGCTTTATTATTTTCTTTACGTGTCTTATATTGAGAAATCTGAAGGCGTATCTACTGCTTGTGTATCCTACCAAAACGGTTTTCCATGTTTCAGGATCGATTTTACCAATTTGAGATGGTGAGATTTTATAATCTCTATACACAAGATCTTTATCTAATTTCTCAAGTTCAACTTCAAATATAAAGGGTTTCTCGCTAGAAATAGGAAAGTTTTTGCTCTCTCTAAGTTTTTTTGAGACCTGCTCTATTATCTCTTTGTTAGATTCATATATCTTCCCAAACCTACTACTATCCTCAAGTTTTAAAACTTCAACGCTCTGTATATAAGCCACTATAAAGGACTTGGAAAATCTACTCTTTACAGCATTCTTATCGCTTAGCTCCCACCCTGCAAGTTGAATCAAACCCTCGTATGAGAACAGTTTTAAAGGCACCACTATCCTTTGCTTGTTCTTATAGCCGAATCTTAGAACTACATTTTCACCTTTTACCCTCCTTTCTAATCCTTCAAGTATCTTAGATATGACTTCGATATTTACTTTGGCGTACCGCTCTTCAAACTCCACATACTTGCCTATACACTCGCTCAAGACACCTTCCGTATCGCTTCCTCCCGACACTTTTGAAAGTACATGCTTTAATCTCCCCACAAGCTCACTTTTATAACCAATTGGCAGGAATATAAAGCCTATCATTAGGTTTCTCCTCTCCTCTTCAGAAAGATATTCAAGGCCCTTAAGGGCACCTTTTTTTATCCTCCACCGTTTGCCCTTCCTTCCGCGCTCATCTCCCTCAGATTCCAGATAGCCTGTGTATTCTAAACTATTGAGGAGCCTCTGCAGTTTCCTCCTCTCTGGAGACCTGGCGCTTCTGTTTCCAAAAAGTTTTTCCTGTATATCCGCCGTGGACACTTCTCTATCCTTAGCCCCTAGCTCGAGCATAGCTTTCAAAACATCAAGCCTCATGATTTCGTCCTTCCTTAAACGTGCATCACCACCCATAATGCAATATTATATGTCGCATTTGCTAGCTATACCTCCTTATTTAAAGGAGGTAAGAACATGCTTAGGATAATCAACCTGAATTCATCTCAAGAGATCGCCTACAAAGAGGATAAGATCGTAGCTCTCTCCGGTATATTGGCAGATACCATGAAAAGGGTTCCGGTGTATTTAGTGAACGAGGAAACTATGGATGAATTCTATCCCCCACAGAAGAGAGTACTGCTCAACGAAGAATGTGCAAGAGAGCTGTTTCATTCTGGAGAACTGAGGAGAACTCCGGTAGAAGCTTTAGAAAAGTGCCTTAGAAAAACTGTTGGAAGTATGGTAGCGGTCGGCCTTTACCTGAAAGATGTACCAGATGATCTCCAAGAGGAAATTTATTGGGGACCCTTGATATTGATATGCCCAGAAAGGTGCGTTGAATGGGGAACTAAAACCGAGGTCCCGCCAGAGTTTGTTTTTACGAAGGTTCTTTTTCACGAGTTCGCACACGCTTATTTAGATGTTAACAGGGTTAGAAACTATTACTACGATACATGGTGGGGAAAGGTGATCGAAGAAAGCCTTGCTAACTACATAGCACTCACCAGATTCAAGAGCTACTCGGACAGATCCAAAGCCATAAGGTTAATTGTAGAACAACCCCTGGAATATAAAGGCAGTCTTGTTTTTGAAGAGAAGCTTCTTGACCTGCTCCCACCATTACTCTCAAGGAACATTGTACTGCCCTTCATAATTGAGCACATTATCTACGGGGTAGAACTTATTCATTCCAAAAAGAGCATATTCTCGTTATGGAAAAGGTTCAAAGCTGGGGATAGAAGTGAAACCGAGCTGTGGCAGGATTTGGCTCTTTACATAATTGAAAATACCTTGTAGGGAGGTAATAGATATGGTGAAGTCTGTAGCTATCTTGATAACCTTCTTAGGGCTTAGCTTCTGTTCCTTTTCCGAATCGGTGAGGTGCGCTTATGCCAAGGCCAAATGCTCCAGCTGGTGTGAAGAACTAACACGGGGATGCGTTCAGGGATACGAAATGAGATACAGGCTCAGAGGAGACATAAACCTTCCAGAAAAACTTCAAGAATGCTCCGATTTCTATGAAAAATGTATCTCCGATTGTTTCAGAGAAGCCGAGAGAGTTTGCAATAATTAAGGAGGTGAAGGGGATGATAAGGGATATCGAGCGTGAACATGTAGAGCAAGCTTTAGCCAAAATCGATAAAGAAGGTGTTCCGCCAAAAGAAATTTCCAAAAAATACGTGCTAGTCCATAACGGTAAGGAGTATCCACCGAAGTACGTGATTTCCATAGCCCACCAAAGAGCCAAAAGTACTAGACTACGAAGGTTCAGCCCAAAGGAAGCTATATATCACCTCACCAGGCTTGGTTTTAGAGTGATAGATAAGGAAAAAAACGAAGGGGTGAAGCCCGGTCAGAACCAAGTGGGAAGGAAAACCAGGAGAGAGGAGAAGCTAGCATCTGTCCTAGCAAAAAAGCTTGAAGAAAAACTTAAGGAAAGGAAAATCTGTAGAGAAATAGAAGTTGTGTTGTTTGAAAGCTTAATCTATAAAGTCATAGTAGATGAGAATCTGAATTACGACCCGCTGGACCCAAAAGACCCAAAAAGAGGTTCTAACGCTTTCCAAGTTGATATCCTGATAAGAGACAGACATGGAAAAATTCCTTTGGTGGTAATAGAGCTGAAACTAGCTAAGTTTTCAACCTATGACGTAATTACATATTCCCAAAAAGCTTTAAAACATAAAGACATATACCCATATCTCAGATACGGTTTTGTGATAATGTGTGGTAAAAGCTACATAGAGAGGAGGTTTTTCGTTCATAATCAAGGCATGGATTTTGCTTACGTAATGAATTGTCACGAAAGTGAGAACAATCCTTTTGACCCTCAAGACTTACAGAATTTAACGGATATAGTCATCAATCAAGTCCAATCAGCCTGCTTCTTACTGGATGTACTTTCCGACAAGAAAAAACCGAAAGGGTTTTCTGAGATTATCCAAACGGAGGGAAAGTATGAATAACAAATACCAGATAGCAGAAATCTTAATAGAAAGGGGACAACGAGGATGTCAACTTTTTAAAGCAAAGGAACCCCTCCAAGTGGAGGGGTAGAATGAAAACTTCCTTCAAGTGTAAAAGCAAAAGCAGTCCTGCTCTACTTCAGAGGTTATGTCTCTAAGAGACGTTCAGAAATACCTTTCAGACGAGGGCTACAGGGTAAGCATAGAAGCGATCAGGGAATGGTTCCACTCGGTGGGCAAGATGCTTGGAGCTTTATACACTTATGCACTATGGGTGTATGTGGATGAGACGAAGATAAAGAAGCGAAGGAAGTTTTACTACCTTTGGCTTGCGGTGGACGAGAGAGGCGGACCTGTGTATGCAAGTCTGACAGCCAAGAGGGACTCATGGACAGCTCAGGTAATGCTGAGTAGCACGAGAGCAAATGTGGTAGAGAGGTGGTTCTTCTTTATAAAGCACAGGCTGAGGAGGTTTTACAAGAGGTTTCCCTGGAATGCAAAGTATGAGACTATCTGGAGCCGGATTGCTTCTTTCATCACTCTCTACACCCTACTGGAGGTTAAAAGTTGACATGGTCTGGAATTCTGACATACTACACCTCTTTATGGACATTTATAATTAATGGATTAACCACTAAAGCGACTGATGATATCGTATTTATTCATTGCACTTTAGAACCGGTTAAAGATACATAGGTTTTTATCACCACTGGGGTGTTATCTTAGACTTCTTGTTGAGGTATTTGTCCACAGCAAGGGCAGCTTTTACACCCATGGCGGCTGCAACAACCGCTTGCTTTACCTCGTTGCAAAGAACGTCCCCCGCTGCGAAGACTCCGGGGACCGAGGTCATCATCTCCTCGTTGACGACTATACAGTCCCCCTCGGTCATGTCCACCTGTCCCATGAGGAAGTCAACTGAGGGTTTCGTCCCCCCGAGGAATATGAACACACCGCTCACTTCGAGGCTCTTCTCCTTCTTCTCGTTTAGGTCTCTTAGTTTTATAGCTTTTACGGTTTTGTCACCGACTATCTCTAAAACCCTGTGTCTCAGCAGGACCTCCACGTTCTTTAGCTTCGTGAACTCCTCCACTATCTTGGGAGGTGCCTTTATCCTGCTCGAGGGGACGACAAAGTAGACTTTGCTTGCGAACCTCGCTATGAACTCCGCCTCCTCTATACCGTAGTCGTCCTCACCAACGACCGCCACGGGCTGGTCCTTGAAGAAGGCTGCGTCGCAAACTCCGCAGTAAGACACACCCCTCCCCAAGAACTCCTCC
>JALTZZ010000041.1 GCA_027051165.1 archaeon
GTGTAATGCCATAATAAGTATTTTGTGAAGGTTCTATTAATGTTATGATCGGCACAGCATTACTTTGAGCAACCTGCTCCTGCCCCACACTTGTTGTTGGCTCTACACTTGAATATTCTGCAATTGCTATCCAATCAACCCATAAAGTTTCAGCCGTTTTTGTAGAAAACTCAAAATATGCATCTGTTACCGAAGGCATATTAATAGTTTCTGTATATCTTAATGTATCGTTGACATAATAATCAACACTACCACCATTGTTTACTGCTTTTGCATAAAAGAACTTACTTAAATCTAAATTTGCATTTACTTGTATGTCTGTCGTTCCATCCCACGTCCTAAAAACATGATAACCATTTCCACTATTCCAACCAAACCCAAAACCCCCTCCACTAGCACTTCTCAACCAAATTGTTCCACCATAACCTGATGTCCCTGCATTTAATCCCTCTATTGCTATTCTTCCTATCCATCTTGATTGTAAATTATATATCTTATTTGCACCTTCCATAGCATTCCACACTACACCATTTCCGTCAACTGATAATACACCTCCACTTTCAACGACATTACCTGAATTTACAACCCATTTATTCGTATCAATCACTCCATCGTTAAAATCATCAAAAAAGATAAAGACATTATCTCCATTACTTTGACTTATCGCACTTGGATTTCCATACCACATCTTTATCGTATAACTTGACGAAGCAGGAATAGAAGGAACTTTAACCCATATTCTTGTATTTGCTGTATTACACGTTCCATCCTCAATCCAATATGCTAATTCTGTAATGCCGTCTGCTTCTGTAAACCTCACATCCGAACAATCATTATTCATTTTACCTGCTGAAATTAGAGAAGCCGTATCAATTGTCACGAGAACTTGATAATTTGTTAAAGTATTGCTATTCTGCGTATTGTCAATAGTAATGTCTCTATAATACTGCCAGCCTGTAAGAGCATAACCGCTACTTAAAAATATGCTAAATGCAAACAACATTAATAAAAAAGTTATGCTTTTTCTCATCTGTTAATCACCTTAAAATATTCTGTCTTCAAAAATCAAAATCAACGTATATCCGTCCTCTTTTGTTGTAACTCCTACCAATTTCAAGTTATACTTATCTTCAAATTCTTTTATTTTCTTTGCGCTTAGTTCAATATTTTTTCTTTCTGTATCAAAATAAATCTTAACAAAATCAAAACTAATCTCAACATTATAGATATACCCTAATTCGTCAAAAAAATCTTTCATCTCACTTAATATTTCCTTACATCCTCTCATAATGTCACCTCACAACTTTTTCATAATCATTGTTATTTTTCTTCTTATCTTTGCTGCTGTTATTGTTTTTCTCCTTATCTTCTTTATTATACACCAATCCTTATGCCTTATTCCTTCCTTACCATCATACTCATTTGCTTTACAAATTATACACAACTCATCTTTGCTTCCATATATGCTATTCAAAGTGTCTAATTCGTTTTCTAATTCTCTGAGTGTTGTTTTAATTTTCTTTAATGTTTCCCTTATTACTTCATCTTTATCTCGTTTGTATGGTGTTATGTTTAATTTTATCTTTTCAACTTTTATTGTTTTCTTTTTAGGTCTTGGTCGTAGATGTGGAATGTTAACTTTTGTGATGATTGGTGTCTTTTTCATTCGTATTCACCTCTCAAATTCCGAATAACTCCATATGCTCCTTATGATCGCTAACAACAAGAATAGAGGGAATAGCGAGAGTATTAATGAAGTCATACCGCTTGTTGTATTTAATGCTTGCTGTATTAAATCATTTAAAACAGGCAATAAAGCAATATAAACTACTAACAAAAAGAATCCTACCAATATTCCATTAAATGTCAATTGCCCCTTAACCTTCATAATTTCCACCTCTTTCTATAATTCAAAGGAAGATTATAAGTCATTCCTGTTTTTAATAAATGCTTCCTAAACACTTTCAATATCTCTGGTGTTGGTTCTGGTTGTTTGACCTTTTTACCTGTTCTTGCCTCATATCTTATTATGTCTGCCCACGACCAATGAGGCAAGAACTCTTTATCTTTCTTTTTCTTTTTTGATTTACTTTTCTTCTCTAGTGATAAAGAAGCTCTTCTTTTAGTCAAAGACAAAGACACAAGTTTTGGAGATGTCAGTTTCATATATCTACTATACAAAGAAATGTCTAAAGACAAAGGAGTTGTTTCTTTAGATATTTGCTTTTGCTTCAATTTCTGCAATTCTTTCAATTTTATTTTTAACATTGTTTTAAGCCTTAATTTTTGTGAGGTCTCAATATTTCTTAAACCGATTCTTCCTATACTAATTATTTGTGATGAATTTGATTTCGATGTTTCTTGTTTGTTCTTGCTTTTGTTAATTTGTTTGTTTTCGATTAAGTTTATATTTCTCAATGATAATTTGTTATCTAGTTTTAATTTAATTGGCTCGGTATTTGAGTTAAGTGATATATTAGTTCTACTTGCTATACTATTCTGACTTTCTTTTACCTTTACAGGAGAAGTTCCTTTATAATTAACGGATGGTTTAATATCTACAGATGGCTTTTTAACAGCACTTTCAGTTACTGCTGCAACTATGCTGGAAACATCTTCTTTTGTTTTTGTTTTTGTAGTGGTTTTTCCTTTACCAACTATTGTTTTTTTGCCTAAATCTCGCAAGTATATGTTTTTAATTTCAAATCTACCTTTATTTGTTAATACTCTCCCTATAGAGACATCATACTTCTCCCCTGATTTAGTAAATAATAACGTCTCTTCAGGATATATTTTTATAGAAATCTTTTTACTTCTGTAATACTCGCTATAATGAGCACCTAAACTCTCATAAGATTTATACTTTCCTGTTTCTTTTAGAGTATAATCACTAATCTTGACATATCTTTTTGTCTTTCCTAGTTTCTCTGCTAGAATGTATTTCATACCTTTAATCCTGCTAATCCTTTTACCATCTCTTAATGCTATGTCATAAGTTATAACGTTGTTATTTTTGCTAGCAAATCCAGTAAATGCCTTATCATCATAAACAACGAACGTCTTTTTGTATGGTTCTATATTACCATAAGTTATCTTTTGGTATGTCCTAGAGAAACCCGTTACTTGATATTGATTACTATATTTATTTGTTATCGTATATACTTTACCGCCTTCTTCTATATTGCTAGGAACAATTTTAGTTGTGGAAAAACTAGCCTTAAATCCAGAATATGCAATAGGAGACATTAAAGAATAAGAACCTGCTTTAGAGAAAGCATCAGCGTATTTCTTCGTGTAAATGTCTTTAACTATGTCTATTGCAGCCATAGATGTAAAACCAGCCCCTAGTATTCTATTATATTTTACCGCAAGATTAGGCGCTTTATTATACACCCATGCACTACCTTTACCTAGAGCATATGAACCTGTTAAAACATATGCAGATTGCATCATAGGAGAGGATGCTAAAAATTTAACTTGCCCCAGATAACCTTCTTTTTGTCTTTGTTCTACTTCTTTTAAAATATCATATTTTAAATCCACTACTTTATTAACTGCCTTTTCTTTATCCATAAACCCGAGTTTCGCAGACCCAAGATAGTAAAGGGATTTTAGATTAAAAGGATCCTTACCTGACATAACACCAGAAGACCATATTAAACCAAAACTCTTTAAATCTCCTTGAGAAAGCATGTTCTTAAGTTGCTCCTTTGCTTTTTTCTCTTTTATTGCTTCATAATTCCATAACATTTTAGAGTATAAATACTTATTATAATCTTCGTATAACTCACTGTTGAAATCCTTATATTTTTTTAGTTTTTCTTTATTCTGTTCATATTCCTTGACAAATGCTCTTGCTCTCTCTAAATCTCTAAAAAATTGTTCTCTTTCTTCTCTACTCAATATAGATAGTTGCCTAATCCTATTTCTCGTTTCTGGATTATCATATTGTGCTAAAAATGATTTAGCATTTCTATAGCTTTGCTCGTATCTTTGAATCTGTGCTAAATTTTGCTGATATAAGTTGTATGCCATGATGTTTGCCGTTCTTTTTAGTTCCATGAGGTTAGAAAGTTCTTTATTTTGTGTTTGTTGTATATTTTTAGAAGGTAATGCTTTTTCATTAGTTGTTTTTTCAAGTGTGATTTGTTTTTGTTGTTGTGCAAGTTTGCTTCCTGGTTTAGCAGTTCTCTTTAAGTGCTCTTTAACTTTATAATAGTAATAATCGCTTCTTGCCTTACCTATCCTTTTAGCCTCTGTATCTGATTTACCTTCTAAATATTTTGCCTTAAGATATTCTAATCTCTCGTCTCTCTTTTTAGGGTCATTTATTTTCCTTGCTTTCTCTAGTTCCTTCCAATACTCAGAAGGCGGAGATTTAGATTTACTCAAAAAATATCACCAAAAAATATTTCCAACGTGGTAATTTATAAATTACTACCATACAATAAACAAATGAGGTGAATGTGTTGGCAGGCGGATTGACTGGAAGCGTGATGACCGTTATCGTGGGAACTATTTTGATTGTAGCCGTTGCGATACCAGTAACACAAGATGTGATTACTCAGGCAAACTTGACAGGAATTACTGCAACAATTGTGGGATTTATACCGCTGTTCTTGGGAGTTGCTGGTTTGTTCCTAGCAGTTGCAATGGTGAGATGACACCACCTCCACAAGGGGCTTCAAGCCCCTTTATATTTGCCACTAAATTCATTGATTCACCTCAC
>JALTZZ010000042.1 GCA_027051165.1 archaeon
CATAATAAAAGCTATAAGAAAGCACAGATGCAGATTCTTTTAATTTTTTTAACCTTTTTATTTTTAAACTTCGGTTGTGCATGCTCTGTGAAATTCTCCCTAAGGCTTGCACGATTTTTTTATGATTTTAAAATTATTTATTCAGCAAACAGTTCCTCACAGCTGTGAGGGTGATTAATTTTTCTAACTTAAAAACCTTTCGCTTCCTCACAGCTGTGAGGAATCGTTAGCTTTTTAAATATAGACTATGCAGAACATAGACTATGTCCGAAAAAATTGCTATACTCCCTGAAAAAGATAGGGTTATGGGATTGGTAATATTTGGCGGTCTATACGATTTATTGGAGTTCGATTGGAAGGAAACGAAGTGTGATGAGTGCGGTGAAGTTGTTTTGTACTATCAGGAAAAGCCAAAAGATGTAAAAAAAGTCTGCATGAAGTGCGCCGAAAATCTCTATCCAAAGGAATTCTACGAGACTATAAAGAGAGGATACATAAAGGGCATAAGAGAACATCTCGAAAGAACGAAATACATACAGTAACAGTAGCAACATTTATAAATGATAAAACTTCTTGCTCTTATATGCGAAAAGAATTCTCAGAAAAAGAGAAAAAAATCCTTAGGAAAATCAAAAAAATCATTCTAAATACCGCAAAAAAATACAATATAAATGTTGATAAAATAATTCTGTTTGGTTCAAGGGCAAGAAAGAATTATACCAAGGAATCAGACTGGGATATTTTGATTGTTACAAAAGAAAAGTTGGATAAAAGAAAAGAAGAAAAGTTCTGGATGGAAATTGATAGAAAGCTTGTGGAAAATGATATAATTCCAGAAATCTTGATAGTTGATAGGGAAACTCTTGAGAAATACAAAAAACACACAGGCTTTGTTTATTATCATGCACTGGCTGAGGGGAAGGTATTGTGAGGGAAGATTTAAAGTCTCTGCTGAAAAGTGCTGAAGAAGATCTGGAAGTATCTAAAAAGCTGTTTAAAGATGGCTATTTCAGATACTCTTCATTTTTCGCTCAGCAATCCGTTGAGAAATATTTGAAAGCTTTTCTTTTATTCAAGAAAAACGATTATCCTTTTGTTCATTCTATAGCCAAGCTCATAAATGATGCAATAAAGCTGGACAAAGATTTCAATTATTTATTCGAAATCGAAGCGAATAAGCTGAGCAGATACTATATAACGTCAAGATATCCTCCTTTAATTGTAGTATCTGAAGAAGAGGCAAAAGAAGCCGTTGAAATAGCCGAAAGGGTTAGAGAATTCATTTTGAGAAAGTTGAACGTTTAGATTCTTCCCCTCATGCTCACAATTCCGAGGAACGTTGTTGCAATTCTGTCTTCAAGGTTTTCCATGTTCAGAAGCCTGTAAAGCCACAGCGAGAACATTATGCTTATTATGAACGAAACTACCGGAAAAACGAACATATCCATGGTGAAGTTCCCCGCAGCCTCAAGTATAAGGTCGATTATTGCATCTACGATGGGCTTGAAAATTCCAAAAGGATTAAAGATGCTTTTAATTCCAGAGATGATGCGGCTCAGCATGCTGTCGCCTTCATTTTTAAGCTGATCCTTGTAGCTTTCCAGCTGCTGTATGTTCTGCGAGTAGTCGTAATTGTGAATGTAGTAAAATCCGTAGAGAAGAGCTGGAAATACTACTGCCATTGCAACGCTGAACGATATGAGCGAAGCACCTACGGGTCTCGTTATTTTCGGAACCAAAAGCACCGCTCCGAGTGCCGTTAGAGCGTGGAAGTGGTTTACAAAGAACTCCATGAGCTTGTATAAGAAGTTTGCGAAGATCATGAGATAGGTGAAGAACGGTATTGTTGTGTCTAAAATTCTGTCAAGAGGATCCAAAACCATGAAAATATTACCCTTCAGCACTACAGCACCTACTTCTATAGTTTTTAAAAAAGAGACAAGTCCGTTTATAATTATAAGCAGTGTAAACCACTCGCCAGCTGAGGTTCTTATCTCGTCGAGCTTGTTCAGAGCCCCGCTCTGAAGGCTTGTTATCTGAAAGACGTTTAAAATCGTCTGGAAAACCGGAGATATTATAAGCAGAGCTACCGCAAACAATACACCGAGTGCTATCAGATTGTCCTTTGCGCTTACAGCCCACTCCTCGCTAAAAAATCTGCCGAGGATATGCTGCATGAGGTATATGATCATCTCTATGCTGGCTATTATTATCACCAGCAGCGCAAGCTCCGCAGCTGTCGGCATACTATGTTTACAGCTTTTAAGCTTGTTTCCTCACAGCTGTGAGGGTTTGATTTTATAAGCTCTTTACTTATCGGTGGTGGCGGATGGACGGGGAGGTTTTAGTAGAAGAAGTTCGTAAGGTTTTAAGTGAGCTTGGCTATAAACCAAAAAAAGACAGTTACGGCGACTACATTGAGGTAAACGGAGAAAAAGTATATTTTGATGTGAGATACTACAGCAGGGGATACGGGGTTGTATTTCAGAGCTTGGACTGCAAGTTCAACACATACAAAAGGGTTTACATAACGGGAGACTTCAAAAGAAAGGTGAAAAAAGCTTTAACAGAGATTTCAAAAACAATAGAAAAGGAAAAAGAGATAAAGAAGAAGCTTGAAGAAGAAATAAAAAAGAGAAGAGAGGATATCAAAAAGAGGTTAAAAGAGAACATGGAGCTTGTTGCGGTGTCAAAATACAGCTTTATAATCAGGGTATGCAATATCAGGGTAACTATTAACAGAGCATTTAACGGAGAATACTATGCCTATGCAGACCGCGAAGACATGATGAAAAATCCATTAGATAAGCAGAAAATCATTGAAAACATAAAAGATGTCGGCTTCAGCGGAAGCATAACATTCGAAAAAGATAAAATCACCGATATTTCATTAAGAGACGAAAAGAGCTTGGATGACATCCTTGAAAAGCTTTCTCAAATTCTCTCTTAATTTTTTATCCAACTCTTCAATTTTAAAAATTCAAACCCTCACATATGTGAGGATATAAGCTTTTAAATTCCTAAGATTATATGCACAGGCTGCATGTGATAATTCTTTATGAAAAACAAAAAGGCTACGGAAGAGTTTTGAGAGATAAAGAGGTTTTAAGTGGAGTTCCGCTCTATATAAATTTCTTCATAAGAAATGACGGGAAAAAGAGGTTTCCAGGAGGAACCGCAGAGGTAAAGTTCGTCCTTTATTATGGAGATTTATATGGTATTACCACGGAAAAACAGCTTGAAATATGTCCATTAGATGTAAAAAAAAGCAGTAATGATAGGAACGGATATTGTTCCACCGCTTCCTGGGTTCTTGGCGTGCAAGATAAGAATTATCTCTAAAGATGAAAAGCCAGTTGTGAATACAGGAATTCAGGAGGGATATCTTGTTGTCGTTGACAGAATTCAAGCTGAAACCCTCAGAACGCTCAGGCAGATAAAGAGCATGCTGAAGAAGATGCAGAAGAATCAGACAAACACTATTTCAAAGCCTTCATAAGCTCTAAGCTCTTCTTTAAGCTCCTCTAAGGCGAATATTATTATATTTTCTCTGTCAAGATACTGAATAATATCTTCCTTATTCACAACCAGACCTATCTCGTAGAACTCTCCTTCTTTGAAATATTTTCCCTGATAAAAGAGATATCCGTTCATAACGAGCCAGTCCCTCGCCTTCCTCAGCAGATAAGCCGTCTTCACATCCTTAGGGTGATAATAGCCTTTATGCTCGTTGAGCTTCTCCTTCAGCTTCTTTCTGAACAGCTCTACTGGAACTTCCTCATACCTCCTCACATACTCCTCGTAGATTTCCTCTAAGGTTAAGGCGTGCTCTCCGAAGATCTCCTTTATAAAGTCATCCGGTATTTCTATCTCCTTCTCTTCCTCGAAGATTACCTTTACGTATTGACTGCCCCTAAATTCCGCCGGCTTCGTGAAGATGTATATCAAAAAGCTGATGAAGGCAATGACTATGCCTATTATGTATTCAGCAGGAATCTCGGTTTCGTAGTAGGGGAGCTTAACGGGATAGCCGTTGACCTCTATGTATCTCGGCAGATCGCTTCTCATAGCTGTGAGGTTTCCGTTTATGAAGATGTAGTATTTTCCAGCCCTCTTCTCCACTTTTACCTTATAAGGCTCGACTTCAACCTTAAGAGCGTCTATAATATTTTCTCCATCATACAGCACCAAAACATTCTCTCCTTCTTCTAAAAACACTTGAGCTTCGTGGTTCTTTACCTTGTAATAATCTCCAGACGGAAGAACCTGTATATAGCTTCCCTCAGCAACCTTGATGGTGTTCCACCCCGCTTTCGGATCTTCTATAATAATCATGCTTCCTGAGAGATCCCTCTCGTAAACTGTTTTTAAAACCTTCCAGCTCCAGTCCTTCTTAAATAAAACGGCTACATTTCTGTGCTCAGGCACAAAGTAGATTCTTCTTGCATCGTCTTCAAGATTGTAAACTTCGAGCTGACCATAAATTTTAAGCAAATCTTCCTCTTCCTTTAAAGGAATGTAGCTGACTTCCGTGAAGTAGGCTCTGCCGTCTCTGTCAACGTAGTATTTCTTAGGATTTACCGCATACACCGTTAAATTTCTGTATTCATAAGGTAAGGGCTCGTTGCATACCAGAACTACGGTGTCGTTCCTCACAGCTGTGAGGA